>CAJCJE010000534.1 GCA_903970565.1 Candidatus Melainabacteria bacterium
CCACGCGCTACGACAAGTTAGGTCTGCACTGGCAGGCCACTAATGACATCGTCGAGACCATGGACTGGCTCCGCGCCACACCAGACAAATCACAACCCGATCCGGCGGACACGCCCTAGCCCACGTCATGGCATACAGCGGCCCGGCGTGCGCCGAGTGCCGACGGTGATTGCCCAGGTTGCCGCGCCCGGCTACGGCCTGATCCGCGTCTGCGAAGCCGGACACGACGAGGAGCTGAGTCCCTGCGGAATCTTCACGCTCGAGGACGTCATCTAGTCGCTCGTCTTCGGCCCCAGGTGCTATCCGGCGACCATCACGCTCGCGCGCCGTGCCCAGTTCAGCTCGAACACCAGTTCACCGCAGGGGTTCCTCGCCATGTACTGGTGGACAGTCATTCGGCGGTGGTACCTCGACAAGCCGGCCGCATCGGCGCAGCAAGGTGATCGCCCAAGACTTGTCGCCGAATCGGTCGGCGAACCCTCGACAGATTGCCGGCCCGTAGTCGGGAAAGTCGCCGTATGTCAACGTTTCGTGGCACACGACGTAGGAATCGGGGAGGGCGTCGGCAAGCAGCGCCGCGAGCCGTCCGGGATCAAGATGCATCAGGTTGCCTGCCCGGAGAACGCACGTGTCACAGGGGCGGCTGAGGATGCGGCTGCCGCCGGTGTCGGGGTCGGTGATGTCCTGCACCGGGCCACGGTCGCGCGTGCGTGCACGCGACCGTTCGATTCGTTTCTGGTGTTCGGTCATGCCGTCCACTTCCCGTGAATTCGTGTCCATGACGATATCGGTGTGCCCTGGTCCGCTGCCCATCCAACGGTGAGACCGAGCACGGCGGAGATCGGTAGACCCGGCGGCCATTGCTCGCTGGCGTGGCCACGCGAGGCTCGCGGCGCTCGGGGCCACGCCTGATTCAGGACGTTGACCGTGCGGCGTTCGGGTTGGCTGAATGGCTTGCGGCGCCTGCGGTGGGCAGGGCCAGGGCCGATTCGGGGATAGGCGCTCCCCCAGGAACCGAGACGAGATGGCCCTCGGTGTCGTAGTGCCAGCGATGCACCGATCGAAACGGTGCGGCGCGGAAGATCACCGAGCCCCGGTCGGTGCCGACCCGGTAGTCACGGGTGATCGCCACGCACCATTCCGTCGGCTTGCTGTCGTCGAACCCGATCGGAACTCGAGTATCGGGATGCGAGTGTCGGGCCCGGCGCGCGTGAGCGAGCGCCATATGTGGGCACAGGCCCAGCGCCGCCAGAGCGCACGCCGGATGGGCTGGCGGGTCGCTGAAGTCGCGGAACCGCAGAGCGTTAGGGCCTCCGACGAACGCGATCCAATACCCCAAACTCGTGCCGCACAAGCCGCACAGCCGGGCCTGACCGGCGTGGAGTGCACGCTTGCGGTTGACGGAGGTGAAGTCGGTGACCTCGACGCCGTCACGAACGTGCTCGTTGACGTAGGGCACGGGGAGCTGCCGGCGCTCATCGATGGGGCGTGCCATCAGTGTGGGCGGTACGGGTGCTGACAGGCGCGCGGTTGCGCGCGGGATCAGGTCGACCAAGGAGTTCTGGCTGTTGCTAATAGGGAGCGGCTGAGGGGCCACGAAGAATCGCCTCCTGGCATGGGTTCGCGGGGCTAGGAAAAGCTGCCCGGGGTTCTCGCCACGGCGTGGCGCGGCGTGCCTCGGCGTGTTAGGCCAAGGCGAGAAACGGATACGCATGTGGGCTTCGGCCAGTGGTCCATGGCAGCGATCTCCTCAGGGCGGGATGGATGGTGCCGAGGGTGTTGTCCGGCCGATACCGGGGCCGAGGGAACGGGGGCGGTTACCGTGTGGTGGCGAGGTCGGTGCGCAGCTCGGCGAGGAGCCGGTGATCGCGGACGCGGCGCCAGACGTGCCAGCCGTTGAGCGTGGTCCCGGTGAGGCTGGTGGCCAGCGCGGACACGGCCGACACGTCATCGGTGTAGGGCGGGCCGTCATGCAGGACGCCGCCGTGGCCCACGGTCGCGGTGTGCCCGTCGAACACCAGGTGCTCGCCGACCGTGAGCAGCCCCGCGTCGATCAGCGCCGCGAGCGCGTCCGGCGCGTGGACACGCAGCCGATCCGCCGGGCCCAGGGGTTCGATGCCCAGGTCGGCGGCGATGCGCTCGTCGGCGAGGGCAGCGGCGATCGGGCCGGTGAGTGTCGCCCACTGGGCGACTCTGGAGGCGGCGTCGGCGAGGGCCCGCATGTTCGCCAGCAGCGGCACGGCGATCTCGTGTGGCCATGCCGGGCCGAGGGAAGGCCAGGTGCCGAGGCTGCTCCAGTGGTCGTGGTGGGCGGTGAGGACCTCGACGTCGACGAGGTTCGGATCAACGACGAGCCCGGGTGGGTGCAGGCGGACGACCACGTCCCCGGCGTGCAGCTCGGCGGGTGGCGGTTCGGGCAGCCACCGGCCAGCGGCGAGGTCGGGGATGCCGGTGGCGCGCGTGGTGTGCATCGCGATGACAACCAGCCCCCACGCTCCGTCGGGTGCGCGCAGCGGTACGTCGTCGGGCGGGGCGAGCATCACGGTGTCGCCGGGTAGCACGCGGCGGAGTTCGTCGAGGTCGTCACGGTGGTCGGTGGGCGGGTAGCCGGGGTTGGTGGTCACGGGTGTGACTCCTTTCGGTGGTGACGGTGTCACCGGCTTTGATAGTGGTTCGACAGGGACGAACACGGTGGCCGATGGGCGGTGGGTGATCAGGACCCGGCCCCGGTGGAAGCGGTAGATCCAGTCCGCGTGTCGCTGGTCGGGCGGGTTCCACCCGTCGGCGGGGAGGTAGGCGGCGCCGAGGTCCTCGTCGGCCCACACCTCGAGAAGATCGGCAACGGCGTCGGCGAACGTCATCGGGTCGGTGGCGTCGATTGCTAGCCGACCTGGGCCGTCATAGAAGTCGGCAGTGGCGGTCACTGGCCCAGCCG
>CAJCJE010000535.1 GCA_903970565.1 Candidatus Melainabacteria bacterium
CGCGGCGGCGAGCAGCGGCGCGCTCGGAGCGGCGATCGTGCCCGTTGCCGAGCGCACCTCGGTCGCGACCACGACGTCCCCGGTCACCGGCCCCTCGGTCAGCGCGCCGGCGAATCCCGCCACGGCCAGCGCGCCGGGCTGCCGGGCCCGCAGGTGCGGCACGGCCAGCGTGGCCTTCTCCGGGCCCATTCCGGTACGCAGCACCGTGTCGCGGGGCAGGCCACGGCGCAGGGCACGGGCCTCCAACCGCAGCGGGGCGGCCACCACGAGTCGGCCCGGCACCATTCGGCCCGGCGCCATTCGGTTACGCGCCATGAGGTCCGGTCCCATCGATGGAGTCGACGTTCACCGCGGCGGCCGAGTCGAGGAAGCGGCCGAGCGCCGAGAGCGGGAACACTATCCGGTACAGGTGGTAGTTGAGGTAGAAGTCGCCGGGGAAGCCGGTACCGGTGAAGTACGGCTCATCCCAGGCGCCGTCGGCCCGCTGGGTACTCGCCAGGTAGTCGATGCCCCGGCGGACCGAAACCCCCTGCTCGCCGGCCGCGAGCAGCGCGAGCAGCGCCCACGCGGTCTGCGAGGCGGTCGAGTTGCCCCGCCCGGCCCAGTCGGAGTCCACATAGGACCGCAGGTCCTCGCCCCAGCCACCGTCGGTGTTCTGGTGGCGTTGCAGCCAGCTCACCGCGCGCCGGATGCTCTGGTCGGTCACCGAGATGCCGGCCCGCACCAGCGCCGGCACCACCGCGCCGGTGCCGTAGACGTAGTTGGCGCCCCAGCGGCCGAACCAGGAACCGTCGTCCTCCTGGCTGCGCAGCAGCCAGCGGACCCCGCGCTGGGTGACCTCGGCGTCGGACATGCCTTCCGCGGCGAGCATCTCCACCACGTGCGCGGTGACATCGGCCGAGGGCGGATCGATCACCGCGCCGAAGTCGCAGAAGGGCAGCTTCATGGTCAGTACCTGGGTGTTGTCCGCGTCGAACGCGCCCCAGCCGCCGTCCTTGGACTGCATCCCGATCAGCCAGTCCACGCCGCGTTCGATCGCCGACTTCGCCGCGACCGAGTCGGAGTTGCCGGCCCGCCGCAGCGCGAGGACGACTTCGGCGGTGTCGTCGGTGTCCGGATAGAGATCGTTGGCGAACTCGAACGCCCAGCCGCCGGGAGTCAGGCCGGGCCGGCGAGCCGTCCAGTCCCCAGGAACCCGGATCTCCTCGCCGATCATCCAGTCCGATGCCTGCACGATGGCCGGATGGTCCGGGGCGACCCCGGCGTCCAGCAGGCCGGTCAGCGCGAGGCAGGTGTCCCAGACCGGGGACTGGCAGGCCTCCATCCAGCGGACGGTGCCCTCCGGCCGGTCCTCCCACACGGTGAAACCGTCCAGGCCGGCAATCGCCTTGGCCAGCACCGGATGGTCCAGCGCGAAGCCCATCAGGTGCAGCGCCATGATCGAGTACACCCAGGGCGGCTGGATACCGCCCCAGCAGCCGTCGGCCTCCTGGCGGGCCACGATCCACTCGACGGCCTGGCGCAGCGCCAACGAGCGCAGCGGTTTCACCGGCAGCTTCTCGTAGCCGTGCAGCACCCGGTCCAACTGCTGGAAGGCATTGCCGATGGACAGCAGCGGCCTGCGCTTGCGGCGCCCCTTCACGACGTGCAGTTCGGCCAGGTCGAACCCGAGCGAGCGAACCGGCCGCAGCGCGCAGACGATGGTCAGGGGCACCACGGTCTGCCGGGCCCAGCAACCCCAGTCGTAGACGTTGAGCGGGAACCAGGACGGCAGGAAGATCATCTCCGGCGGCATCACCGGCAGGTCGTCCCAGGACCACTCGCCGAACAGCGCCAGCCAGATCCGGGTGAAGACCCGGCTCTGCTCGATCCCGCCGTGCTCGACGATGTAGTCGCGGGCGGCGGCCATGTGCGGCGCGGCGGGCTCGTCGCCGGCCAGCCGCAGCGCCACGTAGGCCTCGATGGTGGTGGACAGGTCGGCGGGGCCCTCGTGGAAGTTCGCCCAGGTGCCGTCGGCGCGCTGCTCGCCGCGAATCCAGCGGGCGGCCGGCACGGTGATCTCGTCGGTGAGCAGGCCGAGGAACTGCCGCAGCATCAGGTCTTCGGCGTCCATCGTGACGTTGGTCTGTAGGTTGCCCTTCCACCAACCGCCTTCGTCCTGAATGGACAGCAGGTACTCGGTGGCCAGATCGGTGGTGCGCTGGGCGCGGGCCAACAGGGTGTCGGCGAACGGCGGCGAACCGTGCGGGACGGCGGGTCGGGGGTCGGCTTCGACTGCGGTCATCGGTCCCTCCTGGTAACGAACAGCGCGGTCGCCCGCAACGCCTCGATGACGCCGGTCGGTGCACAGGTCAGTCCGTCCAGGCAGTTCTGTGCCTTGCGGACGTGCGTGTCGGCCTCGTCGGAGGCCCAGCGCAACCCGCCGGCCTCCTCGACGAGTTCGGCCATCCTGGCCAACGTCTGCTCGTCGTCCACCGCGTCCGGCCGGAAGTACAGCTCACGCAACCGGCGCGCGGCCGGCGTCGCCGAGTTCAGCGCGGCGACCACCGGCAGCGACTTCTTCCGGCAGCGCAGGTCGGCCAGTCGCGCCTTGCCGGTCACCGAGGGCGAACCACAGATGCCGAGCAGATCGTCGACGAGTTGGAAGGCCAGGCCGAGGTGGTCGCCGAACTCGGCGAGCAGCCGCACGGTCTGTTCGGGCGCACCGACGGCCAGCGCGCCGATCGAGGCCGCGCACCGCATCAGCGCGCCGGTCTTGCCGGCCGCCATCGCGACGCACTCGTCAACCGTGACGTCCTGCCGCCGTTCGAACTCCATATCGGAGCTCTGCCCGGTGATCAGGTCCTGCACGGCCGCGTTCAGACAGCCGACCACCTCACCGGACACCGTGATCTCGCTGCCCCGCCGCGCGGTCTCCACCGCAAGGGTCAGCAGCGCGTCGCCGGCCAGGATCGCCGCCGGTATGCCGAAGACCTTCCACGCGGTCCGCCGATGTCGGCGCTCGGCGTCGCCGTCCATCACGTCGTCGTGCAGCAGCGAGAAGTTGTGCACCAGCTCGACGGCGACCGCGGCCGGCACGGCCGGCGTCGCGTCGACGCCGGCCGCCCGCGCGGACAACAGGGTCAGCGCCGGCCGCAGGGCCTTGCCGCTGTTGCCGGGGGTGTCGTTGCCGTGCTCGTCGGCCCAGCCGAAGTGGTAGCGCGCGATGGTGCGCATCGCGGGCGTCAGCTCGTCGACGGTGCGGCGCAGCGCCGGTTCGATCACGTCACGCGCCGCGTTGACCTCCGCCGGCACAATGGCGGTCATACCGCACTTCCCAACACGGTTCGCGCCAACTGCGCATCAACGATCCGAGCAGCGTTGTTTCCGCTTCGCACCGCACCCTCCATCGTGTCGGGCCAGCCGGTGGCGGTCCACGCACCGGCGAGAACACATCCGGGTAGCAGGGTGTGCGCCGTCGGCCGCCACCGGCTGCTGCCCGGTGACTGGTGGAAGGTCGCCCTGCGTTCCCTGGTGACGAAGAACTTCTGACAGCGAGCCGGCTCGGCCTTCGGAAAGAGCCTGGCCAACTCGGGAAGAAAAACCTCCCGCAACCTCGCGACCGGTTCGTCGATCCACTCCCCCGCCGCCGACAGTGACACGGCGAGATACTGACCGCTGGTGACCCCGGCGGTGTCCGTCCGGTCGAAGACCCACTGCACGGGCGAGCCGACGACGGCGGTGAACGAGGAGTCGGTGACCCTGGTGTCGTACACGGCGTGCACGTTGACGATCGGCTTCGAGCCGAGCTTCGCCGGCGCCGAGGGATCGGCCAGTGCCCCGTCCGGCAGCACGCTCGCCGCCACGTCCGAGGGCACCGCGACGACCACCGCGTCCGCACTGATCGTCTCGCCGTCGACCTCGATCTCGAAACCCTCGCCGGACCGGCGAATCCGCCGCACCGCGCTGCGCAGCCGGACCTCCGCGCCCGCCCCGCGCAGGTACGCGCCGGCCGGGTCGCCGTGCAGCCGGCCGAGCGGCACTCCGGGCACGCCGATGTCGGCGGCGTCGGACCGGACCAGCAGCGCGGTGCGGAACACCATGACGCACAGGGCCAGCGAGGCATCGTCGACGTCGGTGTTCAGCGCGGCGACGGTGATCAGGTTCCACAGCGCGTCGATCGCCGGCCTGCGCTGTCCGTGCTGCGCCAGCCAGGACCCGAAGCTGCGGTCGTCAAGGCGCGGATCGGCCGGGTCCAGCGACCGCAGTCTGGCCACCGCGACCGACACCCGCGCCCGGTCCGCCCAGGACAGCAGCCCGTACCGGGTGAGCGCGGCGCCCAGATGCAGCGGGGCCGGCAGACCGGTCCGGAACAGCTCGCCGGTGCGGCCGTCGGCATCCACCACCGGAACCCGGAACCGGTCCTGGATCGCGATCCTGTCGCCCACCCCGATCCGGTCCAGGAAAGCCCGGTATTCGGTGTAGCAGCGCAACAGCACGTGCTGGCCGTTGTCCACGGTCAACCCGTCCCGGTCGAAGGAGAACGTCGCGCCGCCCAGCCGGGCCCGCGCCTCCAACAACGTCACCCGCGCACCACGATCGACGAGTTCGCACGCGGCGGCGAGACCGGCGAGACCGCCGCCGACCACGACCACCCGCCGCTGCCCAGCGGGCCGGGCGCCGCTCACGAGGTAGCCCCCGCGAGGCTCCGTCCAGCGACGACGGCCTTCTCCCAGCCCGACAGCGACAACCGGCCTTCGAGCACCAGCCAGGGCCGGGCCATGATCCTGGCCAGCAGCCGATGGTAGATGCCGGCCATCGCACCACAACAGGCCCTGCTGCGCCGGTCGAGCATGGGCAGCAGGCGAAGCCCCTGCTGGTAGAGCTCCTCGGCCCGGGCCGCCTCGAACTCGATCAACGCGACCAGGTCGGTCTCGTCGTCGGTGAACCGGCCGTGCTCGTCGAGTTCGAAGGTGCAGCCGAACCGGTCGAGATCCTCCCGTGGCAGGTAGATCCGGCCGTTGCCGCGATCCTCCACGATGTCCCGGAGGATGTTGGTCAGCTGTAGGGCGACGCCGAGCGCGTCGGCGATCGGCCGCGCGGTCGGTAGATCGGTGGTGCCGAACACGGCGAGCGAGAGCCTGCCGATGGTGCTGGCCACGCAGTAGCAGTAGTGCCGCAGCTCCTCGAAGGTCTGGTAGTGGGTGCCCCGGACGTCCGCCTCGCAGCCGTCGATCAGATCGTCGAAGGCGGACAGTGGGAGGCCGGTGCCGCGCACGGCGTGGCCCAGCGCGATCAGCACGGGGTCCTCGCCCGGCTCGTCCAGCCGGTGCAGCGCGGTGCGCACCTGCGCGAGGCCGGCCAGCCGTGCCGGCGCGGGCGCCACGCTGTCGCCGATGTCGTCGACCCGGCGGGCGAAGGCGTAGACGGCCGACAGCGCGCGGCGCTTGTGCGGTGCCAACAGCCTGATGCCGTAGGAGAAGTTTCGGGCCTGCTCGGTGGTGATCGCCTCGCAGCAGGCGTACGCCGCGTCGATGGACAGTGGGGGCAACGCCCTGCTCGGCTGGTCCGCCGTCATCGAGTTCCTCCGGTGGCAAGCAGGGTGCCCCAGTGGCGCAGGGTGTTGAGCTTGCCGGGTTTGGGGGTGGCGGCCAGTACGTCGTAGCCGGCCGCCGCGATCGCCTCGGCCGTCGCGATACCGCCGGCCAGGTAGCCGCTGATCGCGAGCTTCGCCGCACCGCGCAGGCCGCCGATCAGCGGAAGACCCTCATCCAGCAGTCGAAGGGCGCGCTGCGTCTGGAAGGCGAGCAGCGCTCGCACTCCCACGCCGGCCGGCGGTCCTTTCAGGTCGGAGGTCTCCACCCCGAAGCGGTCCAGGTCCTCCTGCGGCAGGTAGACCCGGCCCTTGTTCAGGTCCTCCACCACGTCCTGGCAGTGTTCGAGGATCTGCAACGCGGTGCAGATCCGGTCCGAGAGCACCATCCGATCCGGATTCGCCTGACCGAAGACGTAGAGCACCAGATGCCCGACCGGGTTCGCGGACAACTCGCAGTAGCCGACGAGGTCGGCGTAGCTGGCGTAGCTGTGCACGTACTGGTCCTGCCGGTTGGCCTCGATCAGCGCGTCGAAGGGGGCCCGAGGAATATGGCAGGCCTGGATCGTCCTGGCCAGATCGGCTAGCATCGCGTGTTCCGGCATTCGGCCGGCGTAGATCCGGTCGATATCGCGGGAGACCTTGTCCAGCAAGGTGATCCGGTTGCCGATCGCCTCGTCGCCGATGTCGTCGACCAGCCTGGCGTAGACGTAGATCGCCAGCAGGTGTTGGCGAATCCCGGACGGCAGGAACCGTGCCGCGACAGAGAAGTTTTCCTCGCCGGCCTGGTCGAGGGGTGAAGAATGCATGGTACGATGAGATAAATTCGTCTCACTATGCTTGGAGGCAGGCCAACAGCGGTGCACAACGGCAACTGACCAGTTTCGACATGCCCTCAACAGTGCCGACACCACAAGAACCTCCACGTCCGCTCACGTAGCGTCCATACTGCGGTGCTCCGCCGAGTCTCGCAGCGCGAACAGCCGCGTCAATCGGCTGAGCAAAGGTGGACGGAATGTCGGTATGTGCACATGCGAGAACCACAAGCCTCGCCGTGTGACACGGCCTTGTCCTCTCCGCCCTGATCACCTGCCGTTGTAGCAGTTGGACTGCTGCGTAATACAGGTAATATGCCTGTACCGTACACGTAGGGCACCGTTGGTGGAAGTACCGCGAAGGGCGGGTTGGGCGTGTCATACCGGACAGACTCAGACGCACATTCGGGGGCCCGTGGCCATCGGCGGGGCCTGCGCGGCACGACGTCCAGGGACTCGGTCGAGGTGATC
>CAJCJE010000536.1 GCA_903970565.1 Candidatus Melainabacteria bacterium
ACGATCAAGGATGCCGGCGAAGCCGTGTCGGTGCACTATTTCCACGCCGAGCCCTGGGTCGCCTGGGAACACGCGGCGGTCCTGGCATGATCACACCATCCAGCACCCCACCAGCGCCCCACAATCCCACTACCCGACAGATCTCGACACCACCACCCCCACCCACCAACCCTCCGCAAAACCCCACCACACCGCAGATTCAGTCCCCACAACAGACCCCCGCCCATCCCAGGGGGAAGGCGGCCCTGCTCCAGCCTATCGGTGTTACTGGGCTGGGCGGCGGGAATTCGGGGTGGTTGTGGATGGGATGGGCCGATGTGGACAACTCCGGGTTGCGGGCGGTAAATCGACTGACTTGCTCGGTGGTTGGTCTCGGCGTGCGGAAAGCCGATGGCAGCGGATCGCAGCATTCCGGGGCGATCAGTGCGGCGGCCATCCCTCTCGGCAGTGTTGACCCGAAGGCAGGCTTCGGTGTGAGCACACGGGTTGAACCGGGGACAGGCGTTGAACCGAGGGCAGGCGTTGACCCGCAGTCGAAGGGTGGCCCGCAGCCGAGGGGTGTTTCGAGCACGGGGATTGGCCTGAAGCCGAGGGGTGGTTCGAACACGAGGGTCGGGGTGAGGGCGAGCGTTGGTCTCAGGGCGGTGCCGGTCGACGCGGGCAACGTCGCGTCGGTGCGAGATGCGAAGCGAGGGTGGGCATGAGCTGGCAGGTTCGCGTTGTGCACAGCACCGGCTACCGCTACGACCTGCCGGCTGCGCAGTCGTTCAACGAGGTGCGGCTGACTCCGCGCACCGATCATCACCAGGACGTGCTGTTCTCCCGGATCGACACCACCCCGGCCAGCCGCCTGTTCCGCTACACCGACTACTGGGGCACCTCCGTCACCTCGTTCGACCTGCACGCGCCGCACAGCGAACTCAAGGTCGTCGCCTACTCCGTCGTCGACACCGCCGACGAACGCGCGCCGGTGCACGAGTCGACCTGGCGGTCCCTGCGCGCGAGTGATGTCATCGACCAACACGGCGAGTTCCTGCAACCGACCCGGTACACACCCCGCGACTCGGAACTGCTCGCGGTCAGCCGCGAGTTGCGCAAGGGTTGCGATCCGGCCGACGCGGTGCTCGCCGCGACCAACTGGGTGCACGAACAGCTCACCTATCGACCAGGCAGCACTGGGGTACACAGTTCGGCTGGAGACGCCTGGCGGGCCCGGGAGGGCGTCTGCCAGGACTACGCGCATATTACCCTCGTTCTGTTGCGCGCTATGGGAATTCCGGCTCGCTACGTCTCCGGCTACCTGCACACCAAACCGGATGCCGAACTGGGCCAGGTGGTCCGCGCGGAAAGTCACGCCTGGGTCGAGGCCTGGACCGGCGGATGGTGGGCACATGATCCGACCAACGCGATTCCGGTCGGGCAGCGGCATGTCTGGGTGGCGCTCGGACGCGATTATGCGGACGTGGCGCCGTTGAAAGGCATCTACTCGGGCTCCGGCGCCTCGGGCCTGGACGTCTCGGTGGAAATGTGCCGGTTGGCCTGATCGAGCCCGTCAAGGTGGGCGAGTTGGTCAGGGGCGAGAGCCCGGGATGCCGGCCACCTTCGGTGATCCTTGTCGCGATCAGGCTGAACGCCGGACACGAGGGGTGACGAATCGGGGAAGCGAAGGTGGTCGTGAGCTGAGGGGTGTCCTCGCGTGACGCTGCTGCCATCGGCCGGAACCGGCGTGCGGCGGCCTGGCGCCGCTGTCGTGCTGGCCAGGGCGCCGTACTTGCGCTGAGTCGAGTTGGCGCCCGGCCCGGTTCGGTCGGCGACGGGTTCGACGGCCTGGATGCGGGCATTCGCCCAGCTCAGCTCCGGTACGCTGGTCATGGCGGGCAGGATCACCACTGACTAAGCACAAACCACCCCGCCCCGCATGGGACGATGATGTGCCCGGTTCACCACTTATAAGGAATCTGAGTGAGCTCGTTCGCCGACACCACGTTCACGCCGCCGGAGCTGATCCGGAACTTCTGCATCATCGCGCACATCGACCACGGCAAGTCCACCCTGGCCGACCGGATGCTGCAACTCACCGGCGTGGTTGATCCGCGGGCGATGCGTGCGCAGTACCTGGACCGGATGGACATCGAACGTGAGCGCGGGATCACCATCAAGGCGCAGAACGTCCGGCTGCCCTGGCAGGTCAACGGCACCGACCACGTCCTGCACCTGATCGACACCCCCGGTCACGTCGACTTCACCTACGAGGTGTCCCGCTCGCTGGCCGCCTGTGAGGGCGCGGTCCTGCTGGTCGACGCCGCGCAGGGGATCGAGGCGCAGACCCTGGCCAACCTCTACCTGGCGATGGAGAACGACCTCACCATCATCCCGGTGCTCAACAAGATCGACCTGCCGGCCGCCGACCCGGAGCGCTACGCGGCGGAGATCGGCAACATCATCGGCTGCGAGCCCGACGACGTGCTGCGCGTCTCCGCCAAGACCGGGGTCGGCGTGCGCGAACTGCTCGACGAGGTGGTCCGCCAGATCCCGGCGCCCCAGGGCGACGCGAACGCGCCGGCCCGCGCGATGATCTTCGACTCGGTCTATGACACCTATCGCGGCGTGGTCACCTACATCAGGGTGATCGACGGCAGGATCACGCCTCGCGAGCGGATCAAGATGATGTC
Source organism: Candidatus Melainabacteria bacterium (assembly GCA_903970565.1). Taxonomy (GTDB): domain Bacteria; phylum Actinomycetota; class Actinomycetes; order Mycobacteriales; family Pseudonocardiaceae; genus CAJCJE01. The sequence goes on from CAJCJE010000536.1 coordinate 2,673, forward strand.
CACCAAGGCCATCCACGAACTGCTCGAGGTCGGCATCATCTCGCCGGACCCCAAACCGAGCGGCGGTCTGGGTGTCGGCGAGGTCGGCTACCTGATCACCGGCGTGAAGGACGTCCGCCAGTCCAAGGTCGGCGACACGATCACCAGTGAACGGCATGGCGCGACCACCGCACTCGGTGGCTACCGCGAGCCGAAACCGATGGTCTACGCGGGCCTCTACCCGGTCGACGGTTCGGACTATCCGGAACTTCGGGAGGCACTGGACAAGCTGCGGCTCAACGACGCCGCGCTCACCTACGAACCGGAGACCAGCGCGGCGCTCGGGTTCGGGTTCCGCTGCGGTTTCCTCGGCCTGCTGCACCTGGAGATCACCCGCGACCGGCTGGAACGCGAAGCCGGGCTCGACCTGATCTCCACCGCGCCGAACGTGGTCTACCGGGTGGTCACCGACGACCGCAAGGAACACATCGTGACCAACCCGTCCGACTGGGTGGAGGGCAAGACCGCCGAGGTCTTCGAGCCGATGGTGAAGGTCACCGTGATCTCGCCGTCGGAGTTCGTCGGCGCGATCATGGAACTGTGCCAGGCCCGGCGCGGCCAGCTCGGCGGGATGGACTACCTGTCCGAGACCAGGGTCGAGCTGCGCTACACCATGCCGTTGGCGGAGATCATCTACGACTTCTTCGACGCGCTGAAGTCCCGCACCCGTGGCTACGCCTCGTTGGACTACGAGGAGATCGGCGAGCAGGCGGCCGACCTGGTGAAGGTCGACATCCTGCTCCAGGGTGAGGCGGTCGACGCCTTCAGCGCCATCGTGCACCGGGAGGCCGCCTACGCCTACGGCACGCGGATGGCCGCCAAACTGCGTGAGCTGATTCCCCGCCAGCAGTTCGAGGTGCCGATCCAGGCCGCGGTCGGGGCCCGGATCATCGCTCGGGAGACGATTCGGGCGATGCGCAAGGACGTGTTGGCCAAGTGCTACGGCGGTGACATCACCCGTAAGCGCAAGCTGCTGGAGAAGCAGAAGGAAGGCAAGAAGCGGATGAAGATGGTCGGCCGAGTCGAGGTGCCGCAGGAGGCCTTCATCGCCGCGCTGTCC
>CAJCJE010000537.1 GCA_903970565.1 Candidatus Melainabacteria bacterium
ACCGGCCCCGCCGGAGCCGTAACCGGCGCCACCGGAGCCACCGCCCCCTCCTGGAACGTAGAAGTGGTAGGTGTAGGAGCCGCCGACCGCGTTCGGAAAGGCTCCGGCCCCACCTGCGTTGGACCCAGGCGCAGGTGACAGACCGGTGCCGCCCGCGCCACCGGCGCCACCGGCCGTTGCCGTGCCCGCGCCACCACCCCCGCCGCCGCCGTAGCCGGTGCCACCGGCGCCGGCTGTTCCGGGACTGTCACTGTTGCCGCCGGGTGTGCCGGGGAGGGCGGGAGTTCCGAGAGTCGGTCCGCCCGCTCCGCCGCCGGACCCGGCGGTCAGCAGCGGCGCGTTGGTGGAGGTGGTCACATCGACCAGGCCGCCGCCGTAGCCGCCGTACCCCTGGTAATCGGGGATCGTGGTGCCCTGGGCGCCGACGGCGACGTTCAGTGTCTGTCCTGGGGTCAGCGCCACGGTCGCCACGACCTGGGCGCCTTTGCCGCCGGGTTTGCCGTCGACGGACGGGCCACCGCCCGCGCCGTCGAGGGTGACCAGGGCGCTGGTGGCCCCGGCGGGCACGGTGACGGTGTCGGTTCCCCCGGCCGTGCAGGTGATCGTGGTGGTCGCGCCAGACACGACCGGGGTACCGCATATCTGGGCGGCATTGGCTGGGGCGGCCAGCATCACCAGGCCGGTCAGGGTCAGGGCACCGGTGGCCGCCGCAGCGGTCAACCGTCTGCGCCGGCCGGAACCCGCCGGGTGGGACTGGATGGTTGATGACATCGGGGATCTTCTCCCTTTGGTTGTCCGGGCCGCAGCGGTGCAACCGGCAGCGGCGCGGGCTGTGCAGGATGAGGACCGGACGGTCACGATGTCGCTTTCCCCGAGCGACCGTTCGGAAATACCACGCCGAGTCTTGGCGTGATACCCACGAGCATGGCAGTGGCCACCATGAATGTCACTGCCGTGGTATTCCCCGCACTGTAACGACCACGCATGAATCGCGATGAAGGCCACCCCAGCTCCGACGAAACCAGGACCTTTCCGTCTGGTGGAACATTATGCACCGGAATCACCCGTGGATGAGAATCCAGTAAGAGCGTGATATCAGATCCGCTCAGTCCAGCCCGTTGCTTCCTTCGCGTAGAGAAGCTACCCGTTCGGACCAATATGCTTCCGCCGCGTAACAACGATCACGACGAGGACGACCACATCCACGTACACCAGCATCCTGCGCGTCACACAGGTGCCGCATACCAACGCGAAGGAGTATCGGCCGCATCGTCGATATCGGCTTTCAGGCCACTGTCGGCCATCGAAGGATATCGGGTCCTCGAATCTTCCACGACAGGGTTCACGACCATATGGCCAGTTCTGGTCTGCCCCGATGCCGGATTCAAAGAATGCTCAGAGATAACCTCCGACGATCGCCTGTGTCCGGTTGACGTCACATGCTGGTCGCGTTTTCGTACCACATCCGCTGCCGGTCGGTACGTACGCTCGATTATGGAACGAGGGACTGTCAGCTGAGCAGGCCAGCACAGGATGACCCGTTGCTCGACGTCAGCGATTTCGCCTGATCGGAGTACGGCCTGTCGGCCGGCTCGCCGACCAGCCGTCGTCGTCACATCGAACGGCGACAGGTGGTTTCGATACTTCCTACCGGAGAATTTCTCGGCGAGGTGTCCGGCGCGGTGGAGTCAGGCCGTTTTGCGGGTGCGGCGCGCGGGCGCCTTCTTCTCCGCAGCCTTCGGCTCCGCACCGGCTCCCTCGGCCGCGCCGGTACGGCTACGGGCAGCCGGCTTCTTCGGCGTCTGTTCGGTCGGCTTGTCCCCGGTCGGGCGCTTGACGGCACGGCCGGGCGCTGACGGGCGGCCCTTCCTGGCCGCGCTGACACTGGCCTTGAGCGCGTCCATCAGGTCGACGACCTCGGCACTCGCGGTGGCCTTGCCCGGCTTCGCCGCGTCGCCGCCGGTGATCTTGGACTCGATCAGCGACTCCAGGGCTTCCCGGTACCGGTCGGCGTACTTGTCCGATTCGAACACCGGCTCGGACAGCGAGTCGATCAGCGAGGAGGCCATCGCCATCTCCTGGGAACGCACCTGCGGCTGATCCTCGTGCAGGAACGCGAAGTCCGGCGTGCGCACCTCGTCCGGCCACAGCATCGTCGTCATCACCAGGATGTCGGCATGGACTCGGAGCAGGGCCAGGCTCTCCCGCTGGCGCAGCGCGACCTTGGCAATGGCGACGTGCCCGGACTTCTGCAGGGCGTCGCGCAACAGCACGTAGGGCTTGCGAGCGGCCTGCTGGGGTTCGAGGTAGTAGGTCTTGTCGAAGTGGATCGGGTCGATCGACTCCAGCGGCACGAACTCCACCACGTCGATCGTGCGCGAGGTGGCCAGCGGCAGTTCGGCGAGGTCGGCGTCGGTCAGGACGACCATTTCGCCGTCGTCGAGTTCGTAGCCCTTGGCGATCTCGGCGTACGGGACCTCCTTCTCCTCCGCCGCACAGAACCGCTTGTACTGGATTCGCGCACCATCCGCCTCATGAACCTGACGCAGGGTGACATTCTTGTTCTCGGTGGCGGCATACAGCTGGATCGGGATGGCGACCAACCCGAAGGACACCGAACCCTTCCACATCGCGCGCATCGCCATCGCCGGCCACCTCCACGGTCCCAACCAGCACCAACGTGAACCGACGGTACCCCGCCACCGGTGATCGGCAACACCGCGAAAGTGCTGACTATCCCCAGCGATGCCGCCAAGGCGCCGTTGACCTGGCCGATCACCGATAAAACCACGATCAACGGCCGAGAGCCGGCCATGATCGGCCCCGGTGTGTCGCGCGCCACTGCCGAACGTTGATCGTCCGCGCGGTAGGGTTCGGCTTTGTGCCCGCTGACCTGCCGCAATCGCTGAGCACCGGTCGTCGGAGCCGATCATGGCGAACCATCTCCTACCGGCGCAGGCTGCTGGTGGTCGTGCACAACGTGACCGCCGCGACCCGACTGTTCGACGTCCTGCCGCTGGTCACCGAGGACCACCGGGTGCAGACCTACTACACCTGCCCCGGGTCGTCGGCGTTCACCGCCGGCACGGCCGAATTCCTCACCGCGCGCGGCCTGGCGACGATTCCGTGGCGCAAGGCCCTGCGCTCCCGGTTCGACCTGGCCATCGCCGCGAGCCACGGCGGCGACCTGTACAAAATCCGCGCTCGACTGATCATTCTGCCCCACGGAATGGGCTATAATAAGACACTGAAACCGGAAACCGGAAACCGGAAACCGGAAACC
>CAJCJE010000538.1 GCA_903970565.1 Candidatus Melainabacteria bacterium
CGACGGCCGAGGGCAGCAGCGAGTCCATCCGGTCCATCAGCCCGCCGTGACCGGGCAGCAGGCTGCCCATGTCCTTGATACCCAGATCGCGTTTGATCAGCGATTCGACCAGGTCACCGCCGGTCGCGGTGGCCACCAGCGCGGCCCCGAAGGGCACTCCGAGATACCAGTGCCCGTGCAGCAGCAGATACACCGACAGCGCGCCGCCGACGATCCCGGCCAGCAGCGATCCGCCCAGTCCCTCCCAGGACTTCTTCGGGCTGATCGACGGCGCCATCGGATGCTTGCCGAACAACACCCCGGCCACGTAGCCGCCGGTGTCCGAACACACCACCACGATCAGGAAGCACAACACCCGAGCGGTGCCGTCGTGCGGTTCGACCAGCATCGCCGCGAACGAGGCGAACACCGCGACATAGGTGAGGGTGAAGATCGAGGCGGTGACATCGCGCAGATAGTTCTCGCTGCCACCACGGAAACGCCAGACCAGACAGCCGAGCACGGTCAGCACGAACGCCACGAAGACGCCGTTCTGGTGCCACGGCCAGGACAGCCAGATCATCGCCTGGCCACCGACGAGCACCGGCACCAGGGCGACCTCGATCCTGGCCGCCTTGCGCAGCGCACCGGCCAGTTCGATGGTCGACACCACGACCGCGACCGCGACGATGCCGATGAAGATCTGCCGCACGGTCAGCAGCGACACCAGCACGACCGCGCCGAGCACCACCCCGACCACGATGGCGGCCCGCAGGTCCCGCCCGGCCTTGGACACCGTGCCGGCCTGCTGCCCGGTCGCCGGCCGGCCCGAGGCCGCCGATTGCCCAGCGGCGGTCGAACCACCGGAGTCGGCCGACACCTCGGCAGCGGCCGGACCTCCCGGCGTGGCCGGTTCCTCCGACGTGGCCGGTTCTTCCGGTGCCGAGGAGACGGGCTCCTCGGCGGACGCCGAACCACCAGGGTCACGTCCGTCGGGAGCCGCGTTGCCCATCAGACTCTCAGTGCTCACTGCTGCTCGCTGCTCGTCATGTCCGCGTGTACCGCTCAGACTTCGAGCAGTTCGGCTTCCTTGTGCTTCATCAGCTCGTCGACCTGCGCGACATAGCGGTCGGTGACGTTCTGCAATTCCTTTTCCGCGCGCCCGACCTCGTCCTCGCCGGCCTCGCCGTCCTTCTGGATGCGGTCGAGTTCTTCCTTGGCCTTGCGTCGGACGTTGCGGATGGAGACCTTCGCGTCCTCGCCCTTGGTCTTGGCCAGCTTGACCATCTCGCGGCGGCGTTCCTCCGACAGCTGCGGGAACAACACCCGGATGATCGCGCCGTCGTTGCTCGGGTTGACGCCGAGGTCGGAGTCGCGAATGGCCTTCTCGATGGCGTTGAGCTGGCTCGCGTCGAACGGCTTCACGATCGCCATCCTGGCTTCCGGGATGTTGATCGCGGCCATCTGGTTCAGCGGCGTCATCGAGCCGTAGTACTCGACGTGGATGCGGGAGAACATGGACGGGGTCGCGCGTCCGGTACGCACCGCGCTGAGGTCGTCCTTGGCGACGGACACCGCTTTTTCCATCTTCTCCTCGGCGTCGAAGAGAGTCTCGTCGATCACGGCTACTCCTAGGTGTGCGCTTACCGGGTGCGACTGCCGCCGGCCATGATCCCAGCAGTCCTACACGGTGCGTCGACTGCCAGGGGTTCCGACGAACGTACCGATCTTCTCACCACGCACCGCACGAGCGATGTTCCCCTCGGTGAGCAGATTGAACACGATCATGGGCATATTGTTGTCCATGCAGAGGCTGAACGCGGTGGCGTCCGCGACCTTCAGCCCACGTTCGAGTGCTTCGCGGTGGCTGATCTGGGTCAACAGCGTCGCGGTCGGGTCGGTCCTCGGGTCGGCGGTGTAGACGCCCTCGACCGCCTTGCCCATCAGGACGACCTCGCAGTTGATCTCCAGCGCACGCTGGGCGGCCGGGGTGTCGGTGGAAAAGTAGGGCATCCCCATGCCGCCGCCGAAGATGACCACCCGGCCCTTTTCCAGGTGCCGCATGGCCCGACGCGGAATGTAGGGCTCGGCGACCTGGCCCATCGTGATCGCGGTCTGCACCCGGGTGTCGATGTCGTGCTCGCGCTCCAGGAAGTCCTGTAGGGCAAGGCAGTTCATCACGGTGCCGAGCATTCCCATGTAGTCCGACCGGGACCGGTCCATGCCGCGCTGCTCGAGTTCGGCGCCGCGGAAGAAGTTGCCGCCGCCGATCACCACCGCCATCTGCACGCCGCTGCGCACCACGTCGGCGACCTGGCGGGCCACGGTCTGCACCACATCGGGGTCGACGCCGACCGAACCACCGCCGAACATCTCGCCACCCAGCTTGAGCAGCACCCGGTGATAGCCGACGGCCGGCCGGCCGTCATGGTCGTTGTGCTGTACCGCCGCCGGTTTGGTCTGCTGTTCTGCTGTGGTCACGGCCTCTCCCTCACCAATCCCTGCGCCTGTACCGCCCGTCGCGGCGCCCACCTGGGGCGCCGGTCGACGCGGATATACCTCGGATCTCGTGTACCGCACAGCCGAGCCATGACCTCAACCCAGCAGAACCGCCCGAACATGACGAAGCGGGGTCACCGCGGAGTTCGCGACTCCGCGGTATGACCCCGCCGTCAGTCATGACTCAGGACTGCCCAACCTCGAATCGAGCGAACCGGGTGACCGTCACGCCCGCCTCGTCGAGCAGGGCCTTCACGGTCTTCTTGGACTCCTGCACGGAGGACTGCTCCAGCAGGACGACATCCTTGAAGAAGCCGTTGAGCCGACCGTCGATGATCTTCGGCAGGGCCTGCTCCGGCTTGCCCTCCTCGCGCGCGGTCTCCTCGGCGATCCGGCGCTCGGAAGCGACCAGGTCGGCGGGCACCTCGTCGCGGGTGACGAACTTCGGCTTCATCGCGGCGACCTGCATGGCGGCCGCGCGGGCGGCGTCGCTGTTGTCACCGGTGTACTCGACCAGCACGCCGACGGCCGGCGGCAGGTCGGAGGCGCGACGGTGCAGGTAGGTGCTGACCGTGCCGTCGAAGACCACGACGCGGCGCAGTTCCAGCTTCTCGCCGATCTTGGCCGAGAGCTCCTGCAACGAGGCGTCGACGGTCCTGCCGTCGGCGAGGGCGGCGGCCTTGAGGCCCTCGACGGTGTCCAGCTTGTCGTTCTTGGCCACCTTGACGATCTGCTCCGCGAGCGAGACGAAGTCAGCGCTCTTGGCCACGAAGTCGGTCTCGCAGTTCAGCTCGACCATGACGCCGTCCTCGGCGATGACCAAGCCGTTGGCGGTGGCCCGCTCGGCACGCTTGCCGACGTCCTTGGCACCCTTGATCCGCAGCTGCTCCACTGCCTTGTCAAGGTCGCCGTCGGTCTCCTCCAGCGCCCTCTTGCAGTCCATCATTCCGGAGCCGGTGATCTCGCGCAGCCGCTTCACGTCGGCCGCGGTGTAGTTCGCCATCGTGCGTTATCCGTTCCTTCCGCGGTGTACGCGCGGGTTGGTATGTCAGGTTGAGGCTGCTCCGGCAGGGTCCTTGAAGACCCTGCCGGAGCATCGGTTCGATCAGGCCGAGGGCTCGACGGCCGGCTCAGCCGGCTCAGCCGGCTCAGCCGCCACGGCGGCAGGCTCGGCAGCGACCGCGACCGGCGCGGCGTCACCGCTGGTGAGCTGCTCCAGCTCCCACTCGGCCAGCGGCTCGTCGGTGGCGATGCCCGGCTCCGGCTTGTCCTCGCCCTCCGGCGCGTCCCGACGGGAACCGGCACGCGACATCAGACCGGCGGCGGCGGCCTCGGCCACCACCTTGGTCAGCAGCGCGGCGGAACGGATCGCGTCGTCGTTGCCCGGAATCGGGAAGTCGACCTCGTCCGGGTCGCAGTTGGTGTCCAGGATCGCGACGACCGGGATGTTCAGCTTGCGCGCCTCGCCGACGGCGATGTGCTCCTTCTTGGTGTCCACGATCCACACCGCGCTGGGCACCTTCTGCATGTCGCGGATACCACCGAGGGTGCGCGCCAGCTTGTCCTTCTCGCGGGTGAGCATCAGGATCTCTTTTTTGGTCAGACCCTGGAAGCCACCGGTCTGCTCCATCGCCTCCAGCTCCTTGAGCCGCTGAAGGCGCTTGTGCACGGTGGAGAAGTTGGTCAGCATTCCGCCGAGCCAGCGCTGGTTGACGTAGGGCATCCCCACGCGCAGCGCCTCACTGGCGATCGCTTCCTGCGCCTGCTTCTTGGTGCCGACGAACAGCACCGAGCCGCCGTGCGCGACCGTCTCCTTGACGAACTCGTAGGCGCGGTCGATGTAGGACAGCGTCTGCTGCAAGTCGATGATGTAGATGCCGTTGCGCTCGGTGAAGATGTAGCGCTTCATCTTCGGGTTCCAGCGCCGGGTCTGATGCCCGAAGTGCACGCCGGAGTCGAGCAGTTGCTTCATGGTGACGACGGCCATAGCCGGTTTCGCACCTCGTCGATCGGGCCTACCGGCTCTGCCGGCACGCGGTTCGGTTGCCACGGAAGGTCGGTTGACCTGCCGTCCTGGTGTCGTACCGACGCCTCGACCCGACACTGTGTCCATCCACTGTCGGGACCGCGAGGCGACGTGCCCACCTGGGTGGGATCGCACTGACACGCGAAGTCGTCCCGTGCGCACACGGGTCGCACCAACAGTGTAGCCGGTTTACCGGGAGATTCGTCATTCGGTGCCCGCCGTGGGCCGGACTTATCCACAAGCCGGGTGGTTGTCCACAGCGAGGGCTTGTCGGGCCCCGGGACGTCGGCCGATTGGGCACCGTTGACCCATGTGCCAGATACCGACCGCCTCCCCGCATCCACGACTGCTTCCGGACCCGTCCGTGCTCCGCTGGCCGACGGTCAACTCCAGCTGCGCCCACACCGATCCGCTGACAGCCATCACCATCCCGAGCCTATTCCGCCTGCCCGGCACGCCACCGCCGCTCACCCTGCGCCTGTTCGTCCAGCTGCTGCTCGCGCCGCACTCATACCGCCCACGAGGCCACCCGCTCCTGCCGTCGCCCCCGCCCCGGCGCCGATCACGCAGACCTGACCAACCGACCTACCGAGCCCCCCGGTCCTGGCTGTCCATACCCCGCCCGTCGGTGCGTATGCCGGCCATTCCTTGGCCATCAGCGCGCTTGCCGACCATTCGCCGGCTATCGGTGCCCTGGCTATCGGTGCACTGGCTATCGGTGCACTGGCTGGCCGTTCGCCGGCTGTCGGTGCACTG
>CAJCJE010000539.1 GCA_903970565.1 Candidatus Melainabacteria bacterium
CGGATCGCCGAGCGCAGCGTCGGCTCCAGCTCGTCGATGGTCACCGTCGAGCCGTCCACGTCGGTCAGTCGCAACTCGACCATCGGATCGAGGTCGTCGTCCGGGAACAGTCTTCTGATCAGCCCGGCCCCCGAGGCGGCCAGTCGCATGGTGGCCGCCCGCAGCGCCGTTTCGCCCAACGCGGCCAGGTCGCCGAGCGCGTGCGTCGTGCCATCGGCGTCGTTGAGCCGGATGGCGTCCATCGCGCAGCCGATCGCGTCTTCGAACTCCTGTTGTTCCTTCATCGGTTCTGCCAGCTCCCTCTCGGCCGGTCGAGCCTGTGCGCTGCGGTTCGTGTTCGGTTAGCGCTAATGTTCCCCGTCGGCGCGGCCGTCAAACCCCGGTGGAGTGAATGTGACCGCCGGGCGTCACTATTCGTCGGCTACCGGTAGGGTTTTGACCAGATGACGCTGGGCACCCTAGGTGTCGAACGGGCCGGCTGCGGCGCCGGCAGGGGTGATGAAATATCGAGGTGAACCTGTGTCCCAACCGCAAGCGGGGCAAGCTGAGCACAAACAGGGCGACGCTGTCTCGGCAGAACTGCGGCTCGTCGCCGACCTTGGCCACCTGTTCGTGGTCCGAGCGTTGGCGGCCACGATCGCCATCCGGCAGGACTTCGAACTCGATGCCGTCGAGGACGTCAAGCTCGCCGTCGACGAGATCTGCTCGACCCTGGTGCCCCGAGCACGGCCCGGTGAGCAGCTGATCTGTCAGCTTTCGGCCGTCGACGGCGTTATCGGGGTGTCGGCGCATGTCGTGTCGGACACCGATTCGGCCATTGACCAGAACACTTTCGGGTGGCGGGTACTCACCACCTTGACCGATTCAGCGGATTCCTCCGTCACCCCTGCCGAGGGCGGCGGGTTCGTCATCGGTATCGAGGTGCGCCAGTCGCAGTCGCCGGCCTACCATTCGTGAGCCAACGGCCGGCCGCTAGAGTTGAGGCTGGCCCTTCGATCGGACCGCTCGCCGCTGGCGGCGCGGTCCGAACGCATCGAATCTCGACCGCTCAGGAGGCATCAGTGGGCGAAGGTCACTGGCAGTCCGGTGAACCGGGCTCGGACCAGGCGGCGACGCCCGTGCAAGCTGCGGATGGCGTTGCCATCGCGGTGGAACCCGTTGGCGAGCGTTGGCTTGTGCTGCATGTCACCGGTGAGGTGGACATGCTGACCGCCCCGATCCTCGCGGAGCAGATCAACTACCAGGTCGGCGCCGATGGCGTCGCCGCCGGTCGGTCGCTGGTCGTGGACCTCACCGGGGTCGGTTTTCTCGGCTCGGCCGGTCTCGCCGTGCTCGCCGAGGCATCCAAGCGGGCCTCTGACCAGGCGCTGCCCAAGGTTCGGGTGGTCGCCGGCTCACGGGCGGTACTGCGGCCCATCGAGGTCACCGGTCTGGACAGCGTGCTGGACATCCACGCCGATCTGGCGAGCGCCACCAGGGCGTCCGCCGACAGCTGATCCGAGCGGGCCCGATCCGGCGGTGCCCCCGAATCGACTCGAACATCGCCTGATCGAAGAAGGAACCTGATCGACGCGGGACACTGCGGTCCGAATGTCCCGATCAGGTTTGAGGATGCCGAGGTTCGGGTATTCCTCTTGGCGTGGCCGGTGTGTGCCGGCCGGTTCGGGAGGTTGGGTGTCGTGCCGGTGACTCGGGTTGAACTGAGGTCGGACACCACGCTGCGCTGCGTGGACTGCGACCGTTGGGACCTGCGGGAAGCCGTGCTGGTCGACGAGGACGGGAGCGTGCTGCTGCGCGGGAGTGCCTGTCCGCACTGCCATCGGCATCGCGCCGAGAGCGCCGACGATGCCGGCTACATCGAGGGTATCGACTATGCCGGTAGCGTGGTCTCGCCCGAGGAGCGGTTCACCGACTTCGACGAGGACGCCTTCGACGATCGACGGACCTTCGCCTTTCGGATCTGACCGAACCCTGGTCCCACACCCACTTCCACCAACGGATCTGACTCAGCGAGGCAGCTTGCCGGCCTGCGCGGCCATGTCGGCGAGCAGGTCGCCGAACTCCTCCACCCTGGCGATCACCTCGTCGGTGCCGAACACCAGATCGGCGACCTCGGTACAGTCGCGTACCTCCTCCCAGGTCACCGGGGTGGACACGGTGGGCAGGTCGCGGGCCCGCAGGGAGTACGGCGCGACCGTGGTCTTGGCCGGATTGTTCTGGCTCCAGTCGATGAGGACCTTGCCTTTGCGCTGCGCCCTGGCCATCACCGCGAGCACCTCGCCGGGATGTTCCCGCGCGAGCCGTTCGGCCAATGCCTTCGCATAGTGTGAGGTTCGCTCGGCCGAGGTCACCCGTACCGGCACGTAGAGCTGCAACCCCTTCGACCCACTGGTCTTCGGGTATCCGGTGAGACCGTCCTCGGTCAGTATCCCGAGGATCAGTTCCGCGACCCGGCAGCATTCCACCAGGGTCGCCGGCGCGCCGGGGTCGAGGTCGAACACCATCAGGTCCGGTGCCCGCCGGCCGCCGCGCGGGCCGACGGTCCACTGTGGAATGTGCAGCTCGATCGCGGCGAGGTTGGCCGCCCAGATCAGTGTCGGCAGGTCGTCGATCATCGGATAGTCGGCGTACTCGCTGCCCTTGGTGCTGCTGGGCGTTTCCAGCCGCATCGTGCGCACCCAGTCCGGCGCGTGCCGGGAGACGTCCTTCTCGAAGAAGGACTTCGCGTCCACGCCGTCCGGATACCGTTTGAAGGTGGTCGGCCGGTCGGCGAGGTGGGGGAGCAGGACCGGGGCGATCTGCCGGTAGTAGTCGATCACCTCGGCCTTGCTGAACCCGTCCGCCGGATAGAGCACCTTGTCCATGTTGGACAGTCGGAGTTGGCGGTCGCCGACCCGGACGGTGATCTTCGTCTCCCGGTCGTCGGCGGATTTCTTCCTGCGTACCAGCCAGTTGCGTTCGTCCTCGTCGCCGGAACGGAAGAACACGTAGCCGCCCTCGACCCGCTGTCCGTGCAGCACGACCTCGATCTCGTCGGCGG
>CAJCJE010000540.1 GCA_903970565.1 Candidatus Melainabacteria bacterium
CCTTCGCCTGCATCTCGTCGTCGACGACGGGTGACTCGCCGCGTTTGCTCGCCATCACGGCCGCCATCAACTTCAGGCCCTCGAAGGCGTCGCGGGCGTATCTGACGTCGCCGGAGTACATGTCGTTGAGGTCGTTCTCGACGTAGGCGCGGGTGAGGGCCGCGCCGCCGAGCAGTACCGGCCGGCAGGACTCGGCCCCTCGGGAGTTCATCTCCGTCAGGTTGTCCTTCATCACCACCGTCGACTTGACCAGCAGACCCGACATGCCGATCACGTCGGCGTCCTGCTCCGCCGCCGCGTCGAGGATGGCGGCGATGGGCTGCTTGGTGCCCAGGTTGACCACGTCGTAGCCGTTGTTGGTGAGGATGATGTCGACCAGGTTCTTCCCGATGTCGTGCACGTCGCCCTTGACCGTCGCGAGCACGATGCGGCCCTTGCCGTCGTCCTCGGTCTTGTCCATGTGCGGTTCCAGGCAGGCGACGGCCGCCTTCATCACCTCGGCGGACTGGAGCACGAACGGCAGCTGCATCTGCCCGGAGCCGAACAGTTCCCCCACCGTCTTCATCCCGGACAGCAGCGTGTCGTTGATGATCTGCAACGCCGGCTTCTCAACCAGCGCGGCGTCCAGATCGGTGTCGAGGCCGTTGCGGTCACCGTCCACGATGCGCCGCTCCAGCCGCTCGAACAGCGGCAGCGCGGCCAGTTCCTGCGCCCGGCTGGCCTTCGATGATGCGACGGAGGCGCCGTCGAACAGGCCCATCAGTTCCTGGAGCGGGTCGTAGCCGTCATGGCGCCGGTCGTAGATCAGGTCGAGGGCGACTTCGCGCTGCCGCTCGGGAATGCGGGCCAGCGGGACGATCTTCGAGGCATGTAGGATCGCGGTGTCCAACCCGGCCTGCACGGTCTCGTGCAGGAACACCGAGTTGAGCACCTGCCGGGCGGCGGGGTTCAACCCGAAGGAGATGTTGGACACGCCCAGGGTCGTCTGCACCCGGGGGTAGCGGTCCTTGAGTTCGGAGATGGCGGAGATGGTCTCGATCGCATCCCTGCGGACCTCCTCCTGCCCGGTGGTGATGGGGAAGGTCAGACAGTCGACGATGATGTCCTCGACCCGCATTCCCCAGTCGCGCACCAGATCATCGATGATCCGTGCGGCGATCCGGACCTTGTTCGCCGCGGTGCGGGCCTGACCCTCCTCGTCGATGCACATGACGACGACCGCCGCACCGTGCTCACGTACCAGCGTCATCGTGCGCTGGAACCGTGACTCCGGTCCGGTGCCGTCCTCGTAGTTCACCGAGTTGACCGTGCAGCGACCGCCCAGCCGCTCCAGCCCGGCCGCGATCACCTCCGGCTCGGTCGAGTCGAGCACGATCGGCAGCGTCGATGCCGTCGCCAACCGCGCGGCGAGCACGTCCATGTCCTTCGCGCCGTCCCGGCCCACGTAGTCCACACACAGGTCGATCACGTGGGCCCCGTCGCGGGTCTGCTGGCGGGCGATGTCCACGCAGTCGTCCAGCCGGGCCGCCAGCATGGCGTCGCGGAAGGCCTTGGAGCCGTTGGCGTTGGTGCGTTCCCCGATGACCAGCACCGTGGCGTCCTGCTGGAAGGGCACCGCCTGGTACAGCGAGGACACGCCGGGCTCGGGTCGCGCCGCCCGAGGGTGCGGCACCAGGTCGCGCACCGCGTCGGCGACCTGCCGGATGTGCTCGTCGGTCGTGCCACAACAGCCGCCGACCAACCTGACGCCGAACTCGGTGACGAACCTCGACAGCGCGACCGCCAACTCCTCCGGTGTCAACGGATACTCCGCGCCGTGCTGGCCCAGTCGCGGCAGCCCGGCGTTGGGCATCACGGTCAGCGGAATCCGCGCCTGCTTGGCCAGCGTCCGCAGGTGCTCGCTCATCTCCGCCGGCCCGGTGGCACAGTTCAGCCCGATCAGGTCGATGCCGAGTGGTTCCAGGGCGGTGAGCGCGGCACCGATCTCGGAGCCGAGCAACATCGTCCCGGTCGTCTCCACCGTCACCTCGGTGATGATCGGGATCACCCGGCCGGCGGCCGACATGGCCCGCTTGGCGCCGAGTACCGCGGCCTTGGTCTGCAACAGGTCCTGCGAGGTCTCCACGACGACCGCGTCGACGCCGCCCGCCAGCAGACCGCCTACCTGCGTTTCGTAGGCGTCCCGCAGGGTGGCGTAGGAGACGTGGCCCAGCGTCGGCAGTTTCGTGCCGGGGCCGACCGAACCCAGCACGAACCGCGGCCATGCCGTGGTGCTGAACTCGTCGACGGTCTCCCGTGCCAACCGCGCGCCGGTCTCCGACAGTTCGAAGATGCGTTCAGCGATGTCGTATTCGGCCAGGTTCGCCAGGTTGGCCCCGAACGTGTTCGTCTCGATCGCGTCCGCGCCGGCCACCAGGTAGGCCCGGTGGATCTGTCGGACCACCTCCGGTCGCGTCACGTTCAGTACCTCGTTGCAACCCTCGAAACCCTGGAAATCGTCCAGGGACAACTCGATCGACTGGAGCATCGTGCCCATAGCTCCGTCGGCGACGAGAACACGGTGCGCAAGGGCATCGAGGAACGGCGAGGTCGTCACGCTCCTACCGCCGCCTGACCGGCCACCAGGTGTGGCAGCGAGACCCGGTCCGGCCGCTCGGAGCTGACGTGCTCGACGAACCGTCCTGGACAGGCCGGCACGTGGTCGGTCACGGTCGCCCCGGTTATCACTAGCCGCATGGTGTGTCCCGCCCTAGGTATGCCACAGGTGTTCAGTTGGTGGCCGATTGTTTGAGTTCGTCGGCGCGATCGGTGCGTTCCCACGGCAGGTCCAGCTCGGGTCGGCCGAAGTGGCCGTAGGC
>CAJCJE010000541.1 GCA_903970565.1 Candidatus Melainabacteria bacterium
GCGTAGGTCGCGGACTCGGTGCCGTAGCGGTCCACGAAATTATCGAAGGGCTGGTCGTCCTGTGGTCTGGCGACGATCCCGGTCAGTGCCGTGAAGACCGCCGAGACGCACGCCTGCCGGGAGACCGGCACCGGCCCGTCCGCGCTCGGATCGGCGAACTGGGCGCAGCCCGCCGTGGTCAGGCCGACGATGATGATCGCCACCGCGAGGGAGTGCACCGAATGCCGGCGCTCACCCTGCCGGCGCTCACCGAGACCGGCGCTCCGGGTGCTCGGGCGCCGGCCGCATCTGCTGGCCGGCCGTGAGTTGGCCGGACGAGGTTGGGGTAAACGGGCTCCGGGCGTCCGGCCCTGGGGCAGGTGGTTGCGGTTCGGGCGGACCTTGGTCGGGTCGGACTGAGATGATGCGCTGCGAGGTGACAGGGTGGGCATGACGTCTCCCCTCCCGGTTGCTGGCGCTGCTGACCGGTCGGTTGGCTAGTCGTACGGGTCTTGCTCAGAGTTACGGTCCCCGTATCCGTGCCACCCATTTGGCCTAGTCGCGATGGTCAGGTTCTACTTTCTGTGCTTGTTTGGTTAATTTTCGGTGATCGAGATCCATGAGTGGCCCCGGTGTACCCGCCGTCGATGGCCCTGAAACCTCCGGTCGAAACCTCTTCTGCTCTGGCTTTGCTCCCCTCGTCAGGGCAAGGTTGACCGCAGCAGGCAACTGCTGAAAGAGGAGGTCGGGTCCGATGGTCGCGCGGGAATCCTTCGACTACGTCATCGTCGGCGCGGGCAGCGCCGGCTGCGTGCTGGCCGCCCGGCTCAGCGAGGACCCGGCCTGCCGGGTGCTGCTGCTGGAGGCAGGCGGAGAGGACGACGCCGACGAGATCCACATCCCGGCCGGTTTCCCCTCCCTGTTCAAGACCCGCTGGGACTGGAACTACCAGACCACCGAGCAGAAGTACCTCGGCGGGAAGTCCGCCTACTGGCCCAGGATGAAGGCCCTCGGCGGCTGCTCCTCGATGAACGCGATGATCTACATCCGGGGCAACCGGGTGGACTACGACGGCTGGCGCGACGAGCACGGCGCGACCGGTTGGGGCTGGTCGGACGTGCTGCCCTACTTCAGGCGCGCCGAGCACAACACCCGACTCGGTGCCCCGCTGCACGGCACCAACGGCCCGCTGCACGTCGAGGACCGGCGCTACACCCACGAGCTGTCCAAGGCCTGGGTCGACGCCGCGGTCGCGTGGGGCCTCAAACCGACCGACGACTTCAACGGCGCCGAGCAGGACGGCGCCGGCCTGTACCAGGTGACCTGCAAGAACGGCCGGCGCTGGTCGACTGCGGACGCCTATCTGCGGCCCGCGCTGACGCGGTCGAACCTGACCGTGCGGACCAACGCGCTGAGCACCGGCCTGGCGCTGTCGGGCTCCCGCGCGGTCGGCGTGCACTACCTGCGCGACGGCCAGCCCACCACCGTGTACGCCGACACGGAAGTCGTGGTCAGCGGCGGCGCGATCAATTCCCCGCAACTGCTGCTGCTGTCCGGTATCGGCCCCTCGGCGGCGCTGCGCGAGATCGGCATCGATGTCGCGGTGCACCTGCCGGGCGTCGGCGAGAACCTGCACGACCACCCGGCCGCCGGGGTCCTCTGGCGCACCAAGGGCACCACCGACCTGGCCGACTTCTCCACCCCGGCCCGGCTGATGCAGTGGCAGTTGAGCGGTCGCGGCCCGCTGACCTCCAACGTCGGCGAGGCGGGCGCGTTCCTGCACACCCGCGACGGCCTGGCCGCGCCGGACATGCAGATCCACGTGGTGCCCTCGGAGTTCTACGACAACGGCGCGCACGAGCCCGGCGGGCCGGGCTTCACCGCCGCCGCCACCGTCGTCGACGTGCACAGCAGGGGGCGGCTGCGGCTGCGCACGGCCGACCCGACCTGGCGGCCGGAGATCGACCCCGCCTACTACTCCGACCCGGCTGACCGGGACGCGGTACTGGCCGGCTGCCGGACGCTGATCGAGATCGGCCGGGAGGCCGCCATCGCCCGGTTCCTGGACTCCCCGCTGCTGCCCAGCCACCTCGACGGCATCACCGACAGCGAGTTGACCGAACACATCAAGCAGCTCACCCAGACGCTGTATCACCCCGTCGGCACCTGCGCGATGGGCACCGGCGAGCAGGCCGTGGTCGACCCGGAACTGCGGGTGC
Organism: Candidatus Melainabacteria bacterium; assembly: GCA_903970565.1. Classification (GTDB taxonomy): domain Bacteria; phylum Actinomycetota; class Actinomycetes; order Mycobacteriales; family Pseudonocardiaceae; genus CAJCJE01. The sequence continues at coordinate 2,199 of CAJCJE010000541.1, forward strand.
ACGGGGTTGAGGGGCTGCGGGTGGTCGACGCCTCGGTGATGCCGAAGGTGGTGCGCGGCAACACCAACGCACCGACGATCATGATCGCGGAGAAGGCCGCCGACCTGATCCGGGGCCGGGCCACGGCCTGAGACCGCACCGCGCAAGGCCGGGACCTGCACGGCCAGGGCCGTCTGGTCGGATGGTCCCGGCCGGACGGTTCAGGTTGGACGGTCCAGGTTGGATGGTCCCGGACGGACGGTTCAGGTCGGACGGTTCAGGTCGGACGGTGTTCTCGTCGTTCTCGTCCGGAGAGGGCTGGGCGAGCTTGCCGAAACCGGCGAATCCGCCGATGCGCCGAAGTTCCTCGATGTCGGCATAGGTCACCGGCCGGCCGGGCAGTTCCTCGTCGGGACCGGCGCGCAGGCCGTCCATGACCAGCATCACCATCCGTTGGAAGACCATCTCGCTGAGCTTGTTGTCGCTCGGCGGGATCAGCCGCGACACGAGCACCAGCGCGAGCACCACGTCGCCGGTGTCGATGTCACTGCGCATCGCGCCCTGGGCCTGGGCCCGGTGCAGCAACCGGGTCGCCACCCCGATGACCTGGTCGCGGCACTCCCGGATCGGTCCGGTGACCTGGATCGCCTGGTAGGCACGGCCTGAGACCGCCGTCATGGTGATGCCCAGCCGTAGGTCCAGTGACGTGTAGAGCAGCTTGGTCAGTGCCTTGGCCGGATTGGGCTCGTCGAGTTCCACTCGGTGGGCGACCTCGGCGAGGCGCTGGAAGTTGTCGAGACTGACCGCCTTGATCAGTTCGTCCCGATCCGGAAACCGCCGGTAGAGGGTGCCGACGCCCACCCCGGCTGCCCGCGCGATCTCTTCCATCGGCACCTCCGGCCCGAGCCGGACGAACAGATCACGAGCCGCCTCGATGATCTGCTCCCGGTTGCGTCGGGCGTCGGCGCGCAGCGGAGTCTGCGTTTCCTGCCTGCTTGACACCGCTCACCATCCGGATCTTGCGCCTGTCGGCGCTGGTCTGGGGCTTGGAGTATCCCACGTCGCGCTCTGATTGGCCGGTCGTTCGTGGCTTGCGCTGTGTGTTCGACATCGTGCTCACTGTCACCCGTACGCATCTGGACGACGTTTGTCCGGATAGGTAGGGTGAAGAGGTAAGCGGAAGGAAACATTCCACATTATCAGGGGATGAGGATCATGACGGAAACTGTTTCCGCCGGGCTCGCCGAAGCCGCTGGGGTCACCGCTATTGATGCGACGTTCCCGGTGCCGCGTGACTGGCCCTTCGCCACGCCCACCGAGTATGAGCAGCTGCGCGATGAGAAGACGATCAGCAAGGTGTCGCTCTACGGCACCATGGAAGTCTGGTGGGTCTCGCGGCACGAGGACGCTCGCGCGATTCTGGCCGACCGTCGGTTCAGCTCCGACCGACGCCTGGACAACTTCCCGATTTTCAGCGACGACGAGGCCACCCGCGAGCGGTTCCGCTCCCAGCCGCCGTCCATGATCGGTCTGGACGGTGCCCGACACTCTGCCGCCCGTCGCGCGGTGATCGGTGAGTTCACGGTGAAGCGGTTGGCTGCGTTGCAGCCGCGTATTCAGGAGATCGTGGACGGGTTCGTCGATCAGATGTTGGCGAGTGAGGATCGTCAGGTCGA
>CAJCJE010000542.1 GCA_903970565.1 Candidatus Melainabacteria bacterium
CGTCGCCCAGCAGACCCTCGCCGTCTACGAATCCGTGCTGGGCTGATGGTTGCTGGGCTGATGAGTGCTGCGCCGACTGGCACCGGTCGCGCCGGTGTAGGCGGTCAGCCCGGTCCAGCCGCGGCCGGTGAACGCCAGTCCGCCGACGGTGCCGCCGATACTGGAGCCGAGGTAGTAGCAGAACAGGTAGACCGCCGAGCCCTGCACGCCCAGCCGCGCCGAGCGGGCGCTGACCCAGCCGCTGGCGACCGAGTGGCCGGCGAAGAAACCGGCCGTGGTGATCACCAGGCCCGCCACCACCAGCACCAGGTTGTCCGGCAGCATCAGCGCGAGCCCGAGCAGGGTGATCACCGCCATCACCCACAACAGCCTCGGCCGGCCGAACCGGTCGACCAGCCGGCCGGCCAGCGCCGAGGACAGACAGCCCGCGAGGTACACCACGAAGATCAGCCCGACCACCAGCTCGGGCAGGTTGAATCCCGGTCCGAGCAACCGGAAGCCGAGATAGTTGTAGACGGTGACGAAGCAGCCCATCAACAGGAAGCCGACCGCGTACAGCCGCAGCAGTCCGGTGTCGGCGAAGGCCCGGCCGACCGAGGCGGCCAGTGGCCGCAGTCGCAGCGGGCGGGCGGTGAAATGCGCCGACGGCAGGATCGAGCAGGCGAAGACCAGCGCGCACAGCAGCGCGACCCCGCCGACGACGCCCAGCGCCACCCGCCAGTTCGACACGTCGTCGACCAGCCCGGCGAGCAACCGGCCCACCATGCCGCCGATCCCGTTGCCGGCGATGTAGAGGCCCATGCCGAAACCGAGCGAACCGCGATGCAGTTCCTCGGCGAGATAGGACATCGCGACCGCCTGGAGGCCGGCCAGCGCGAGCCCCTGTAGAGCCCGGATAACCAGCAGGACCGCGAAACTCGGGCTGAACGCGGCCAGCACGCCGAGGCCGGCGGCGGCAAACAGCGAACAGGTCATCACCGGGGTCCGGCCCAGCGCCTCCGACAGCGCGGTCAGCGGAATGACGCCGAGGGCCAGCGCGCCGGTGGACACCGAGACGACCAGGCTGGCCGTTGCCGGCATGAGGTGGAACTGGGTGGCCAGCGCCGGCAACAGGGCCTGCACGCAGTACAGCGCGGTGAAGGTGGCCAGGCCGGCGGCGAACAGGGCGAGGGTGATCCGCCGGAAACCGGGCGAGGACCGCTGATGCCGTTCGGGGCCGGGAGCGACAGCGGGACGGTCGTCAGTGGCGCGGGTATCGGCGTCAACGGTCACGGCATCGACGCTAGGTACCGGCATTTGATTCGTCCAATACATCAAAATCGGGTAACTGATTCACTGATGAATCAATCCACCGCGACCTGCGCCGCCGTGACCGGGCAGGATCGGTGCCGTGACGAAACAGACTGGCGAAAGGCCCGGTCGGCCGGTGACGGCGGCACGGGCCCTGGCGCCGAAGGCGGCACTGCTGGCCGTGCTGGCCGAGGAGGGCAACCTCACCCGCGCCGCCACCGCGCTCGGGGTGCCGCAGCCGACGGTGAGTCGCTGGCTGGCCGGGCTCTCGGCCGAACTCGGCACGCCGGTGGTGGTCCGGGACGGGCGCGGCATCCGGCTGACCAAGGCGGGCAGCTACCTCGCCGAGTCAGCGCAGGAGGCGCTGGCCGTCCTCGCGCGCGGCTGGCGGCGGGCCGAGGCGGCGGCCGACCCGGAACGCGGCGAGGTGGTGCTCGCCTTCCTGCACACAATGGGTGAGCTGCGTATCCCGGAACTGCTGCGGGCCTTCCGCGCCGAGCACCCGAACGTGCGGTTCACCCTGGTCCAGGGCGCGAAGGCGGATGTGCTCGAACGGCTGCGCGCCGGCACGGTCGATCTGGCGCTGACCTCGCCGCCACCGGAGGGTCCGGAGTTCGTCGCGGTCGAACTCGACCGGCAGGAACTGGTTGTCACGGTGCCCGGCGGCCACCGGTTGGCCGGCCGGCGCGGGGTTCGGGTGGCCGAGCTGGCCAGGGAGCAGTTCGTCGGGATGAAGGCGGGTTTCGGGCTGCGTCAGCTGACCGACGACCTGTGCGCGGCGGCCGGTTTCACGCCCCGGCACGCCTTCGAGGGCGAGGAGGTCGACACGCTGCGCGGCCTGGTCGCGGCCGGGCTCGGGGTGGCGATCCTGCCGGCGGCGGAATGGGCACTGCCGCCGAACGTGGTCGAGATGTCGTTGCGCCCCAAGGCCAATCGCGTCATCGGCCTGGCCTGGGTGACCGAGGAGCCGCTGACGCCGGCCGTACTGTCCTTTCGCGACTTCGCGGTAACACGGGGAACCCGCCGGACCAAACAGGAAATTCGGCGGACCGCGCGGCGGTGACACACTATATGGGATGGTTCCCCCGGACCATGACGCTCGGGCCGGGGGAACCGTTGTGAAGCAAGGGAAACGCGCTGTGCTCAGGAACGCATCTTGCTGGCGGTGGAGCGCCACTGCACCGTCGGGCGCATGGCGGCCAGGTCGACCCGGCTCGCGTACTCCTCGGCGATGCCGAACAGGGACTGGATCAGGGTGTCCGACAGCAGGTGCGGTTCCAGGCCCAGCGCCGGCAGGCCGGTGTGCACCACGTTGTAGTAGTGCGAGACCTCCTCGACGCGCGGGTTGGTCAGGTTCTCGACCTCGACCGGGCGCGGCGAGAGGTTCGCGACGGTCTTCGCGATCTCGGCGACCGACATCCACTCGGTGATCTGGTTGAACACCCGGAACTCGCCCCGCTCGGCCGGGTTCTCCACGGCCAGCCGGATGCACTCGGCGGTGTCCCGAATGTCGATCATGCCTCGGGTCTGCCCGCCCGCGCCGTACACGGTCAGCGGGTGGCCGAGCACGGACTGGATGACGAACCGGTTGAGCACGGTGCCGAAGATGGCGTCGTAGTCGAACCGGGTGGCCAGCCTCGGGTCACGCGCGGTCTGCGGGGTCTCCTGGCCGTAGACGACGCCCTGGTTGAGGTCGGTCGCCCGCAGGCCCCAGATCCGGCAGCTGAACTCCATGTTGTGCGAGTCGTGCACCTTGCTGAGGTGGTAGAACGAGCCGGGCTTCTTCGGGTAGAGCATCCGGTCCTTGCGGCCGTTGTGCTCGACCTCCAGCCAGCCCTCCTCGATGTCGATGTTGGGCGTGCCGTACTCGCCCATCGTGCCCAGCTTCACCAGGTGAATGTCCGGATTGATCTCCGCAATCGCGAACAGCAGGTTCAACGTGCCGACCACATTGTTCTGCTGGGTGTACACCGCGTGCTTGCGGTCGATCATGGAATACGGCGCGGAACGCTGTTCGGCGAAATGCACGATGGAGTCCGGCTCGAATTCGCGCAGCGTCGCGTTGACGAATTCAGCGTCGCACAGATCACCGACGTACGACGGCAGCCGCTTGCCGGACACCTCGGCCCAGGCGTCGAGCCGCACCTGTAGAGGCTCGATCGGGACCAGGCTCTGCACGCCCATTTCGTGGTCGTACTGACGACGAGCGAAATTGTCCAGTACGGCCACCTCGTGACCAGCGTCAGACAAATGCAGTGCCGTCGGCCAGCCGAGATAGCCGTCGCCACCGAGTACGAGGACGCGCACGGGAAAACCCCTTCCAAGATTTCGTTCAACGTTGCGGAACGTACCGTCGCGTTCCGCGTCTACCTTAAGGAGGAAGCTGTGAGTTGGCTAAAGACCTGGTCCCGGGCTCGATATCGCTGAGTGATCGGGGAGGATGGCGGTGTGGTGAGCACCGACATATACCGTTCCTCCGCCCGCATGACTACCGCAGCAGATGAGGCCGCGTCGCCGCGTCGCCGCCGGTGGCTACCCAGCCGGCGGCTCATTGCCAGGCTAAGCCAGTTCGCGGTCGGATCGGTAGTCTCAACGGTTGTCAGCCAGGCCACTCTGACCGGTTTGTACTACTGGGCCCACACTTCGGCGACCGAGGCAGCCGCGGTGGCGTTCGTGGCCGGCGCGATTCCGGCCTTCCTCATCAACTGGCACTGGACATGGGCGCGCAGTGGGCGCCCGGCCGTGCTCAGCGAGCTGCTGCCCTACCTGATGATCACCTTCGGCGGCGGCCTCGCGGCCACCGGGCTGACCACGCTGGCCGACAAGGTGATCAACCCGCTGCTGACCAGCCGAGGCGAGCGCAGCCTGGTTCTGGACTGCGCCTACCTCGGCAGTTACGGCCTGCTGGTACTGGTCAAGTTCGCGCTGCTCGATCGGCTGATGGCGCGCCGGCGCTCGTCGGTACCGGTCGAAGCCGCCGCGTGAACCGGCCCACCACGAACTCGCGAACCCAGGTTCTGGTCATCACCTTGCCGTAGTTCAGGCCGTAGACGAAATTGTTGCCCTTCTTCGTCGTACCGGCCGAGCGCACCCGCATGGTCATCGGCAGCTCCAGCAGCCGAGCCCCACCGGCCAGCGCGCCGATCAGCAGCTCGGAGGCCTGGTACTGCGGCTGGCGCAGTTCCACCGCGCAGGCCAGCCGGGTCCGCATACCCCGGAACCCGAACGAGGTGTCGGTGATCCGCCGCGCGGTCAGGACGCTGGCCAGCACCGCGAACACCCGCACGCCCAGCCAGCGCACCCGGTC
>CAJCJE010000543.1 GCA_903970565.1 Candidatus Melainabacteria bacterium
AATGTGCGGTTGCCGGCGGCGCGGTCGGCGTCGGATGGGCGGGAGCGGGTATGAGTCCGGAAGCACTGCCGAGTCCGCAGTCGTTGTCGGATCAGGAGTCACTGAACCAGTTGAACCGCAGTGATCAGGAGCCGTTGAACCAGCTGAACCGAGATGATCCGGAGCCGTTGCTGATTGTCGGGCACGGCACGGTGGACGCGGCCGGGGTCGGGGAGTTCACCGCGTTCGTCGACCGGATGCGGTCGCGGTTGGCACCGGTTGCGGTGGCCGGCGGGTTCATCGAACTGTCCGCGCCCGCGGTCAACGAGGCCTGGCAGGAACTCGCCGATCTGGGCCACCGCCGGATCGCGGCGGTGCCGCTGGTGCTGGTGGCCGCCGGTCACGCGAAGGGCGACATTCCGGCCGCGCTGCAACGCGAGGTGCTTCGGCACCCGGATTCCTCCTACCGGTTCGGCCGGCCGCTCGGGCCGCATCCGATTCTGCTCGACCTGCTCGCCGAGCGGATCGCCGAACGCACCACCGAGCCTGCCGACACCGCCGTGGTGCTCGTCGGTCGCGGGTCGACCGACCCGGACGCGAACGCCGAGGTCTGCAAGGTCGCCCGGCTGTTGCAGGAAACCCGTGGCTTCGCGTTCGTGGAAACCGCGTTCGTCTCCCTGGCCGAGCCGAACGTGGCCAACGGGCTGCGTCGGGCGACGCTGCTCGGTGCCCGCCGGGTCGTTGTCGCGCCGTACTTCCTGTTCGACGGGGTGCTGCCACGGCGGGTCATCGACCAGTCGGTCGCGTTCGGACAGTCGAATCCGGAGGTCGAGGTCTTGGTCGCCGGGCACATCGGCGACTGCGCCGGCCTCGCCGACCTGGTGGTCGAGCGCTATCAGGAGGCGCTGCGCGGCGACATCAGGATGAACTGCGACACCTGCGCCTACCGAGTGCTGCTGCCCGGCTTCGAGGACAAGCTCGGCGCCCCGCAGACTCCGCACCACCATCCCGACGACCCGGCCGGTCCCGCGCACGGACACGGACACGGACACGCTGGTCACCATGTCAGCTGAGGCCAACACCGAACAGCACTACCTGGCCGGACTCGACCTGGTCGGCCGACGTGTGGTGGTCGTCGGCGGCGGCACCGTCGCGCAACGGCGGCTGCCGCGACTGGTCGGTGCCGGCGCGGCCGTCGAGGTCATCTCGCCGGAGGTCACGCCGAGCGTGCAGAGCATGGCCGAGGCCGGCGAGATCAGCTGGCGAGAGCGCCGGTACGCCGATGGCGACCTCGACGGCGCCTGGTACGCGCTGACGTGTACCAGCGATCGCGAGGTCAACGCGGCCGTTGCCCAGGAGGCCCGGCAGCGCCGGGTGTTCTGCGTCCGTGCCGACGCGGGAGCGCAGGGCAGCGCGGTCACTCCCGCCGTCGGCGAACACGACGGGTTGCTGGTCGGCGTGCTCGCCGGCGGTGCGCCGCGCCGGTCGGCCGCGGTCCGGGACGGGCTGCTCGACGCCTTGCGCGAGGGCATTGTTGCCGACCAACAGGCGGAGGCCGACGGTGTGCTGCCGGGGGTCGCACTGGTCGGGGGCGGTCCCGGTGATCCCGAGCTGATCACCGTTCGCGGGCGCCGGCTGCTGGCCAGGGCGGACGTGGTCGTGGCCGACCGGCTGGCCCCGCGTGAACTGCTCGACGAACTCCCGCCGCAGGTCGAGGTGATCGACGCGGCGAAGATTCCCTACGGGCGGGCCGCAAGCCAGGATGTGATCAACTCGGTCCTGGTTGATCGAGCGCTGGCCGGAAAGTTCGTGGTAAGGCTCAAGGGCGGCGACTCCTACGTTTTCGGTCGCGGCTACGAGGAACTGCTCGCCTGCGTCGAAGCCGGTGTTCCGGTCACCGTCGTACCCGGCGTGTCCAGCGCGTTCGCCGTGCCGGCCGTGGCGGGGGTGCCGGTGACGCATCGCGGCGTCGCGCACGAGGTCGTGGTCGTCTCCGGGCATGTCGGCCCCGACGACGAGCGGTCCCTGGTCGACTGGTCGGCGCTGGCGAAGCTGCGCGGCACCATCGTGCTGCTGATGGCCCTGCAACGCATCAAGGCCTTTGCCGAGGCGCTCGTCCGGGGTGGCCGGCCGGCCGACACGCCGGTGCTGGTCGTCGCCGACGGGACCATGCGCACCGAGCACGCTGTTCGGTCTACTTTGGACAAGGTCGCGGTTGCCGTTGTGGAGCAAGGAATTCGGCCGCCGGCCATCGTGATCATCGGGCCGGTCGTCGCGGTCGGCGACGCGCCGGCGCACGGCTAGCCGGCCGCCGCGGCGGCGTTGATGTCGGCGGTTTCCAGGATGTGCGTCGACCAGCCGTTCGAGGCGACGCCGAGCATGGCCCTGCCGAGTTCCTCGGTGGTGGTGACGATTTTCGGGAATGCCCTGCGCAGCAGGGGGAGCAGTGGCCCGGTGAGCCGGTAGACAACGCGGTACAGCGGGGTTTTGGACACGATGCCGTGCCGTGGCTGGATGAAGCCGGGCCGGAACATGTACGCCCGCAACGGCAGGGCGAGCAGCGCGTTCTCGGTCCGGCCCTTGACCCGCGCCCACCGCGGCCGGCCCCGCTCGGAACCGTCCGTGCCGGCGCCGGAGACGTAGCAGAACGTCAGGTCCGGCGTGATCTCGGCGAGGGTGTTCGCGACGGACAGGGTCAGGTCGTAGGTGATCCGTTCGTAGTCGGCCGCGCTCATCCCGGTGGAGGACACGCCGAGACAGAACAGGCAGGCGTCATAGCCGGCGAGTTCGGCCCTGACGGCGGCGAGGTTCGTCAGGTCGGCGAGGATGCGGTCGCGCAGCTTGGCGTGCGTGGTTGCGACGGCGCCGCGGCCGACGGTCAGGACTTCCTCGACCTGGTCGTTGAGCAGGGCTTCGCGCAGTACGCCCTGGCCGACCATGCCGGTCGCGCCGAAGATGATCAGCTTCACGGTGTTCTCCTTCGACGGTGCGGCCAGGTGGGCGGCCCGGTGTCGCGGATCAGCGGACGAGGGCGTCGATCTCGGCGAGCAGTTCGGTGCGCAGGTTCTCGGTGCAGTAGGCCGCGCGCACCCCGGCCCTGGCCAGTTCGGCGAGTTCGGCGTTGCCGAGGTCGAAGGTGTCCGCGACGAGCTGGTATTCCTGGTTGAGGTGAGTGTTGAACATGCCGGGGTCGTCGGTGCTCAGGGTGACCGGCACGCCGTGTCGCAGCAGGATCGGCAACGGGTGGTTCTCGATCTTGTCGACCGCGCGGGTGCACAGGTTCGAGGTCGGACACATTTCCACGGTGATGTTGTTGTCCCGCAGGTAGTTCAGCAGTTCCGGATCGCGCGCCGCGCCGACGCCGTGACCGATGCGTTCGGCACGCAGCACCTTCAGTGCCGACCAGACCTCCTCCGGCCCGGTGGTTTCCCCGGCGTGTACCACGCGGTGCAGGTCCGCCTCGACGGCGCGGTCGAAGTCGGCCACGTAGTTCGCGCGCGGCGAGCCGATCTCAAGGCCGGCGAGGCCGAGTGCGACCGTCCCGAGTGGACGCTGGTTGAGGGCGAAATCGACCGTGCTGACACGGAAGACGTCCGGCAGGCCGGCGGGAATGTCGAAGATCCAGTTCAGTTCGACGCCGTGGGTGTCCAGCGCGGCCACCCGGCTGCTCTCCAGCGCCGAGGCCAGGTCCTCCGGTGACATCTCCTTGTCCAGGTTCATCCCGGCGGTGACGGTCACCTCGGCGTAGCGGACGTTGCTGGCCGCCGCGTCGCGGGCCAGGCCGAGGATCAGCGCGTGCACGTCCACCGCGGTGCGCACCATCGAGTCGACCTGTTCGTAGACCGAGATGAAGTGCGGGAAGTCGCGGAAGGTGTAGAACTCGGTCAGCTCGGCGAGCGTGGTGGGCAGGCCGGCTTCCGGGTGGTTGCGGGAGAGTTCGAGCACGGTTTCCGGTGACGCCGAACCGACCAGGTGCAAGATCGGAAGAGCACACGTCTG
>CAJCJE010000544.1 GCA_903970565.1 Candidatus Melainabacteria bacterium
TCAAACTCTCCAACAATGAATTTGACTCCGTGGCGGCACCCATCACGGGTGCGCTCAAAGAAATACCTCAGACGAGGTATAGATAAATGCTCTACTGGCATTATCGGCACGCTGTTGAGTTCTCAAAGAACACACGCACACACCAGCCACCCGAAGGCGCGTCGGCATGACGTCCATATACCGCATTCACACATATACCTCGGATCAAACCCACACCGGAACCAACCTCGAAAGACTGGCGCTTGTGGCGTTCTCACCGCAGATCACCCACTCTACCACAACCGTGGGAGCTTGGTTCGTGACCCGAGCCTATCCCGTCCACGCCCGTTCCCAGGAGCCTTGCGGCTTTCCGAGCCCGTTCCGCGCTGACAAGGAGAAAGTTACACACTCACGAACGAGAGGTCAAATCGACCACCATCAAGCCGCTCACCTCGGCAAACACGACCGGGTCAGCAGCGTCGTCCCACGGTAACCGTTGTGCGCCAACATGTACAGACCCATCAACCAAGTTCAAAAAGATTCGCGAACTCACATAGGCACCAATAGGAAAAAGTTTCCATTAAAGCACTCCCCTAGGATTCAGTTGACACCGGGGTGGATCATCGACTTCGAGCAGGCCCAAGCTGCAACTGGCTGTCGCGCCGGCCGGAACAGGCGCGGCCAGCCGAGCGCCGCCTCCGATCGGACTCGCGCATCGGGTGCCGCGGCGAGCGGTGCCCGCGCCCGCCCCGCCAGCCAGGAAGCCGAGTGGCCGTAGCTCGGCAGGGTGGCCGTTGACGTCGCCCCGTCACTCGCTCGCCGCAGCGAGGCGGCAGGTGATCGACGGTGTCGGATGGTCGATGTACGGAGGCGTGACCGACTGTTGACGCAATGCGATCCCCGAAATAACCTCATATTCAGGCTCTAGAAATGAAACGTTCCAAGCGTCGAGGTTCCACGGTGTCAGCTTCATCTGCGCCGGTTCAACCAGCTTCCACCAAACGTCCGACTCCCCACCGTCGAGGAGCACCAGTGAACGTTGATGGTCGTCGTCGCCACCGCTGGAGCCGCGTTGTCGCAGCGTTCGGCGCCGCAGCCGGCCTGGTCGTACTGTCCATGTCCGGACAGTCCGCCGCCGCGAGCACCGAGGCCACACCGTGGCCATCCGCGCCCAACTGGCAGAGCTACGTGGAAACCCCGACAAATCCGGCGGTCTGCCCCACCTCGGTGGTGACCACCTCGGGCACCGTGACTGGCGCGCGGAACCTGCTGTGCGGCGGGTCCGGCGGTGCCACGCTCACCATGACCTCCGGCGGCGCGACGCCCACCATCGTGTTCGACTACGGCAAAGAAGTTGGCGGTCTGCCCTATTTCACCGTTTCCTCGGAGTCGGGTTCGCCGACATTACAGGCCGGGTACAGCGAGGGCTCCCAGTACGAGAGCGCGACCGGCGACGGATCGGTGCCCTGGGCCGAGGGTGACAGCCACCGCTACGACAGCTACACCGTTTCCGCGTCGGGCACCATCACCAACCGCTCCGTGCAGGGCGGTGAACGCTACGAGGAGATCACCCTCACCTCGCCGGGCAGCCTGACCCTCAGCGGCCTCGGCGTCAACTACATCGCCGACCGCACCCAGGCCAGCGGCTACCAGGGCTACTTCGACTCCAGCTCGGACGAGTTGAACAAGATCTGGTACGACGGCGCCTACACCGCGCAGATCGACTCCACGCCGGCCAACTCGCTGCCGGGAGACTGGGCGATCAACAACGGTGTCCTCGACGCGCAGGGCGACACCTCGGGCACCGTCGTCGGCCTGCTCGACCAGGGCAGCACCTGGACCAACTACACCAGCACCTTCGACGCCGACATCATCACCAACCAGGCCGGCTGGGTGGTGCGCGGCCAGGACGCCAACGACGCCTACGCGTTCATCCTCAACGACGCCACTGACACCGCGGGAACGCCGAACACCTTGCAGGAACTGGATCTGCACGACGGCACCTTCACCAGCGTCGGCTCGGTGTCGCTGAGCACCAGCCTCCAACCGAGCACCTGGCACACCGTGTCGACCACGGTCTCCGGCACGGCCATCACCGTCTCGCTGGACCAGACCCAGATCGCCAGCATCAACTCCTCGTCCTTCCCGAGCGGCACCACCGCGTACTCGACCGGAACCGTCGGCTTCCGCGAGTACTCCGGTGAGGAGGCCGACTTCAAGGACCTCAGCGTCGTGAGCAGCTCCGGCGCCAGCCTCTACTCCAACTCGCTGAACACGGCCTCGTCCCTGTCGGCCTTCACCGTGCCGGGCACCAACACCATTGCCTCCATTTTGGACGGTGCGAAGCGGGACCGCGCGATCTGGTCGGGTGACCTGGACGTCGAGGGCCCGACCACCTACTACTCCACCGACGACACCGCCTATCTCAAGGGCGCCATCCAGATGCTGGGCACCTACCAGCTCTCCAGCGGTTTCGTGACCGGTGACCTGCCGCCGCAGGACCTGCCGCACACCGGCGCGCCGATCTCGGGCACCACCGGTTCATACTCGGCGACGTACTCGATCTACTGGCTGCTGGATCTGGCCTCCTACTACCTCTACACCGGTGACACCGCCTTCGCGCAGCAGGAATGGCCGATCGTGCAGAACGAGCTGACCTGGGATGCCAGCCAGGTCGACGGCAACGGGCTGCTTGCCACCAACAGCAGCGACGGCGCGGACTGGGACTTCTACGACGGCGACAAGACCGGCGAGGTGACCGAGTACAACGCGCTCTACTACGAGGCGCTGCTGGACGGGGCGGCCCTGGCCAACGCGGCCGGCAACGGCACGGCGGCGCAGACCTACACCCAGGACGCGACGGCGCTGCGCAACGCCATCAACGCCCACCTGTACAACGGTTCCACCGGGCTCTACGACATCAGCAACACCCAGACCACCGGTGCCGCGCAGGATGCCAACGCACTCGCCGTCCTCTACGGCATCGCGCCGACCAGCGAGGACTCCTCGATCCTGGCCAACCTCAAGACCGACCTGTGGACCAGCACCTACGGGCCGCTGCCCTACAGCACGGGCCTTGGCTACCAGGAACTGATCAGCCCCTACGTCAGCGGCTACGAGCTGGACGCCCGGCTGGCCAGCAACGACACCGCCGACGCCGAGCAGCTGCTGACGACGTTGTGGGGCCACCTGATCAACGCGGGACCGGACCAGACCGGGACCATGTGGGAGAACGTCAACAGCAGCGACGGCACCCCCGGTCTCGGGTCGGGCACCAGCCTCTCGCACGGCTGGTCCACCACGCCGACCTCGGCGCTGTCCGGGTACGTGCTCGGCGTGCAGCCGGTGACGGCCGGCTACGCGACCTGGTCGGTGCAGCCGCATCCCGGTGACCTGGCCTGGGCCGAGGGCCAGGTACCCACCCCGCACGGCACGGTGGGCGTGTCCTGGGCGAGCGAGGCCGGCGTCGGCCAGTTCAGCATGAGCGTGACCGCGCCCTCGGGTACCACCGGCACCATCGCCGTGCCGACCTACGGCAACGCGAACCCGATCGTCTCGGTCAACGGCGCCGTGGCGTGGAGCGGTGGGAAGTTCACCGCGACGAGCGGGATCAGCGGAGCGTCGCAGGACAGCAACTACGTCTACCTGACCGGCGTCCAGCCCGGCACCTACCTGGTCGCGGCGAACCCCGGCGGCAACGCGGCACCCACCGGATACACCTCCTGTGCCGAGGAGAACGCGACCTGCTCGTTCTCCGGGACCCAGTCGGTCGCCTTCGGTGCCAACGGCATCTACAGCTACCAGAACGTGACCGGCGGGACCGCGTGCACCACCTCGGCGCTGGCCGACCCGGACTACGGGGTGCTGAAGTCCTGCCTGGTCGGTCCGGTCAGCACCGGCCCGAGCGGATCGGCGTTCTGCGCGCCGGAGAACGACCTGTGTTCCTTCAGCGGTACCCGAACCGTGGCCTACGGCGCGGGCAGCAGCTTCATCGACAAGCCGGTCACCGGTGGCACGCCGTGCGACAACGCGGTGTTCACCGACCCTGATTCCGGGGTGGTCAAGGCCTGCTACCTGCTGCCGGCCAACGCGCAGGCCATCGACTCGGCTCCCCGGACGGTCTCGGCGCGGCACTGACGCCCGCACCCGGCCTCGGCGGTTGCTCGGTCAGCTGGACAGGACACTGTCCAGGCGTCCCGAGTAGCCGCCGAGGACTCGGCCGGGATCGGTGTCCAGGACCTTGGCCAGCATGGTCGCGTAGATGGACCGGAAGTCGGTGCTCTCCTTGAGATCGCCGTCGTCGAGGTCGGTGAGGCTGGGCTGTTCGCCGTAGAAGCCGCCCTGGACGTCGTTGCCCAGCAGGAAGACCGGCCCGGCCGTGCCGTGGTCGGTGCCCTGGCTGGCGTTGGCCTGCACCCGCCGGCCGAACTCCGAGTAGACCAGCACCACCACCTGTTGGCCGCGCTGGGTGCCGCTCATCCGCTTCGCGAACGCGGCCAGCGCGCCGTCGACCTCGGTCAGCAGTTGCTGCTGGGTGCCCCGTTCGTCGGCGTGGGTGTCGAAGCTGCCCAGGGACACCGAGTAGGCGCGGGTCGGTACCCCGGCTTCGACCAGTTCGGCGACCACGGCCAGTTGCGCGGCCAGCGTGCCCTTGGTGGCCGGGGTGGCGGCGGAGCCGGTGGTGAGCGGTTGGTCGCCGTGCACGGCGCCGCCGAGGACCTTGGCGGCGTTCTGGAGATCGGTCAGTGAGCCGGCGGCTCGCGCCGAGAGCGGGTTCTCCCCGGTCTGCGGTTGGCCCAGGGCCGCGAACGACTCGGCCAGGCGGCCGGCGGGCATCTTCAGTCCGGTCACCGGAAGCGAGACCGCGGCGGTGTTCGCGCCGGCCAGCAGCGGGGGCATCACCGGTTCGACGGACACCGCGCGCAGTGCGTCGTCGCCGGTCGCGTCCAGCCAGCGGCCCAGCCAGCCGGTGGGCACCGAGGTGCCCGGCGAGGCGGTCTGCCAGATCGCCATCGACCGGAAGTGGCTGTGATCGGGCTGGGGGTAGCCGACGCCGCGCACGATGGCCAGCCTTTTGTCGTCCCACAAGGATTTCAGTCCGGTCATCCCCGGATTCAGGCCGAGTCCGTCGCCGAGGTCGAGTACCTCGTGCGGCTGGTAGGCCAGTTCGGAGCGGGCGTTGTGGTAGGCGGGATCACTGGCCGGGATGACGGTGTTGAGGCCGTCGTTGCCGCCGTAGAGGGTGCACACCACCAGCACGCGCTGATCGGGTGGCAGCGGACTCTGTTGCGCCGCGGTGTGCAGGTCCGACCAGTTGATCCGGCTCGCGCCGACGCCGAGCGCGCCGGCCGCGGCGACCCCGGAGAACGCCAGGAATCGGCGGCGCGTGATCTTGTCCACGGCGGTTGTCCCCTCACATGCTCACGACGTATTCGGGGGCGCAGGCGGCCACCGCGATCAACTGCTTGGGTTCGTCGGCCACCGTGGC
>CAJCJE010000545.1 GCA_903970565.1 Candidatus Melainabacteria bacterium
GTTGGACATGGGTTGGACATGGGTTGGACAGTAATGGGACAAGATGTCCTGTCGCTGGCTGGGTGAATATCGGCGACCTAGGATCGGGCTGTTATTCAGCGTCCGTTTCCACAACTCCTGTCGAAACCGTGGCCGTACTCACCAAGGGAGCATGTCATGCGTTTGTCCAGATGGGCTGGGCTCGCGGCCGTGACGGTCGCGCTCATTGCCCTGAGCGCGCAGAGCGCCGACGCGCGGAGCCGCCCGGATACCAGCGGCGGTTACACCAACACGGTTGTCGGGCCGACGATCTACCAGACCAATGACATCTACCAGTCGACCGACATGGTGCCGCTGACCGGAACCCCGAGTACCGGGACCATCGGCTCCGTCTCCTACTCGTGGAGTTACCTGACCTATCCCACCGGTTACACCTTCTACTTCGGACTGTGCGACCACTACCGCTGCGTCACCCTGGGCAGCTCCTACGGTGGCGGGTCGTCCGGTTCCACGACGGCGTTCGCTGGGGACAACGCCCTGACCGACTTCGCCTTCTACTTCGACGTCTACGACACGACGACGCACACGATCACGCCCTGCTACGGCGCGCGGGACTCGATCAACGTCAACTACACCTTCTGACACCGGACCTGCCGCGCCCGGCCGACGTCGGGAGCCCGTCCCAGACCGCGTTCACCACCGCGGCCTGGGACAGCTGCTATGGTGCGACTCCCGTCACACCAAGCAAGGAAGCGACCGCCCACTGGAAGCCGCTCCGGTGCGCCGCCGACCGCTGGGTGAAACGAGACGGCGTCGACATCCGCACGTAGATCTCCCGCGTTCGATATCGAGTCCACGCGCCACGCGCACGTCGTGGCGCGCCCGCGGGGTGCTGAGACCGGCGGCTCGCCGATCGTCGCGTGCGGGCGCTCGTGCGGGTCAGTTGGGCAGTTTCACCAGGGTGATGAAGAAATCGTCGATCTGGCGGATGACCTCGATGAACCGGTCGAAGTCGACGGGCTTGCTGACGTAGGCGTTGGCGTACAGGGAATAGCTACGCAGGATGTCCTCCTCCGCCTCGGAGGTGGTCAACACGACGACCGGAATGGTGCGCAGCCGGGCGTCCGCCTTGATCTCGGCCAGTACCTCGCGGCCGTCGCGACGCGGCAGGTTCAGGTCGAGCAGGATCAGGCCGGGCCGGCGCGCCCCGGTGTAGTCGCCGCGCTGATGCAGGAAGTCCAGCGCCTGTTCGCCGTCGGTCACCACGTGCAGGGTGTTGCGCAGCTTGTGGTACTCGAACGCCTCCCTGGTCATCAACACGTCACCGGGGTCGTCCTCGACGAGCAGTACGTCGACCACGCTCAGTGAGCCGGAGTCAGGCATCGGAGTCCTCGATCGCGTTCGATGAGACGGTGGGCACTGGAGTGGCTCCTACCGGGTCCTGCGCCAGCGCAGGGAGAGTAAAGCAGAACCGGGAACCGTTCTGGACGGAGGTGTCCAACCAGATTCGACCACCGTGATACTCGACGATCTTGCGGCACATCGCCAGTCCGATGCCGGTTCCCGGATAGGCCTCCTTGCCGTGCAGCCGTTGGAAGATGACGAAGATCCGCTCCGCGTAGTCGGGCTTGATGCCGATCCCGTCGTCGGTGACGTCGAAGCGCCACTCCTCGCCCTGCCGGACGGCGTCGATCGTGACATGCGGTGCCTGCTCGCCGTGGAACTTGATCGCGTTGCTCAACAGGTTCTGGAAGACCGTGGTCAGCAACGGCGCCTCGGCCAGCACCGTGGGCAACTCCCCGTGTTCCACGATCGCGCCCGTGGACTCGATGGATTCGCCGAGGTTGCGTTCTGCCTGCGCGAGCAGGTCGGTACACGACTCCGGTTGGCGTTCGCGCACCAGCCTGCCCACCCGGCTGAACGCGAGGAGGTCGTTGATCAGCACCTGCATCCGTTTGGCGCCGTCCACGGCGAACCCGATGTACTGGTCGGCGCGTTCGTCCAGTTCGCCGCCGTAGCGGCGCTGGAGCAGTTGGCAGAAGCTCGCGACCTTGCGCAGCGGCTCCTGTAGGTCGTGCGAGGCGACATAGGCGAACTGTTCGAGTTCGGCATTGGAACGTTGCAGGTCGCGCGTGCTGGCATCGAGTTCGGAGTGCGCGGTCTGCAACGCGGACAGCTCGTGCAAAATGCGGGCGCGCATCCGGTTGACGTCCACGCCCAGCTCGCGGACTTCCCGGGGACCGCTGTGCGCGACGGGGTGCTCGAACTCGCCGTCGGCGACCCGGCGGACCTGTGCGGTCAGCTCATTCACCGGGCGCAGGACCCCACCCCACAGCACGATCGCCAGTACGGCGACGATCAGCACCAGGACGATGGCAATGGCAATGGCCACCACGACGAGCAGCGTGGTCGCGTGACGCAACCCGTTGGTGGCCTGTTGGCGAGCATGGCTGACGTCGGTCAGCAGCGCCGTGAGCACCTGCCGGATGTTGTCGAAGTCCGCCTTGCCCTGGTCCACCTCGGGGCTGACGAGCGGGCTCTGGTTCCGCTGGACCTGCGCGATCGTCGGCTGGGCGTAGGTGGTGCGCCAGATGTCGACCTGGTGCAGCACGGCGTCGAGGTCGGCGGTGAGGGTGGGGTTGGTGCCGACCAGTTTCTGCAACAGCCGCACCGCGTTCTGCTGGGTGGCCAGGCCCTGCGTGTACGGGGCGAGGAAGTCCTGCTGGGCGCTGAGCGCATAGCCTCGGACCCCGGTCTCCTGGTCCAGCAGGGCCGCCTGGAGCCGCAGGGCCTGCGACGCGGCCGGGTCGAGCTGCTCGGTGGCCCGATTCTGGGCGTCGGTCAGGTTGGCGAACGCGAGGCCCCCGACTACGACCGCGACCAGTGAGAACACCACCATCGCCAGTACGCTCACGCTGATGGTGCGGCGCAGCGGCCAACGCCGCTCTCCGCGCGCCGCGCGGTTCACCGGTTCCCCGCCGGGACGTGACCGAGCGCGATCACGGCAAGATCGTCGTCGAGATCGCCGCCGTGCAGGTCGCGGACCCGGCCGAGCACGGCGTCGAGCACCGGTTCGTCGGCAAGGCTGCGGGTCGTGGCCCCCGGCAGCCGCGACGTGATCAACTCGATCAACCGTTCAACTCCCAGTCGCTCGCGGCCACGGCCGATGTAGCCCTCCACCAGCCCGTCGGTGTAGAGCAGCAGCGACCAGCAGTCACCGAACTCGACATCCTGCCCGATCAGGTCCCGGCCCGTGCCAAGACCAACGGGCAGGTTCACCGAGGCGGTCAACTCCCGGATGCCGGTGTGGGTGAGCAGCAGTGGGGGCGGATGACCGAGCAGGTAGAGGCGCCCGCCCCGGCGATCGGGCGCGAGGGACACCATGCACAGGGTGGCGAACAGGCCCGGCCGGAAGCGCTCGTGCTCGAACAACCGGTGCAGGGTGGCCAGGATCTCCTCGACCGGCCGGCCGGCAAGCACCATCGTCCGCCAGGCCACCCGCAGGTACACGCCCAGTGCCGCCTCGTCGGGGCCGTGCCCGCAGACGTCGCCGACAACCGCGTGCACCCAGCCGTCCGCCGACTGCACCAGGTCGAAGAAGTCGCCGCCGAGCAGTCGCCGCCACCCGCCGCCCGGCCGGTAGCGGGTCACCACCGTGATCGCGGGATCGTCCACCAGCGGGCGGGGGAGCAGGCCACGTTCGAGACGAGCGTTCTCCGCCGCCTGAATGTTGATCTTGTCCAGTTGTCGCGCGATCTCGTCGGCCCGCCGCCGTTCCACCGCGTAACGAATCACCCGGCTCAGGACGAACCCGTCGATCCTCCCCTTGACGAGATAGTCCTGCGCGCCGGCGGCCACGGCGTTGACGCCGAGCTGTTCGTCGTCCAGACCGGTCAGCACGACGACCGCGCACCGGGGCACCCGCTGCAACACCCACCGGAGTGCGGCCAGCCCTCGCGCGTCCGGCAGATCCAGGTCGAGCACCACGCACTCGGCGTCGGCGACGAACGGGGCGGCCTCGCCCAGCGAACCGACCCGCTGGACGTTCATGGTCGTGGCCGCGTCCAGGAGCAGTTCCTCGAACAGCACCGCGTCGCCGTCGTCGTCCTCGATCAGAAGCAGGTGAACGGCGTCCTGCGCGGGGCCGGCGACTGATCGGCCGTCCGCGAGATCCTGAAGCGTCATGTCACCAGCGTCCGATCTCAACCGACGTCCGATCTTCCGGAATGCTGGCCCGACCAGTCAATATGGCGCGGGAACAGTGCCGGCCACCGACGTGTGGGCGGGCCACCTGACCAGAGGGTGGCGGCATGGTGCGGACGGGTTGCGGTCCGCCACCGTGCGGAAGGCCCAAAGATCACTTCAACGGACTACCCACAAGATCGACGATTCATGCCTGTTCCGCAGTGGTTCTCGACCAGATCCCAGCAGGCCCAGGTGACACGCGCACGATACCGGACCATTTGTCTGATTCGCACGAGTTGCGGGTTCTGGTGTCGCCAACGACTCGCGGGCTCAGCAGTCCGGAGCCAGGGCCCGCGGCAGTGACCCGGCCGTCGCGTGGGGGGCGCGCGGCCCGCGGTGCGCGTCGAGGTCGGCGCGGTGAAAACGACAGGTTTCCCGCATGAAAACAATTATTCTCTGGAGATATCTTCCGTGAAGCGATTGGCGTGTACCATCGCCGGCTGGCTTGAAGGAATCCGTCAAACGTGCGGTACGCCGAAATAATTAACCAAGTGCCACTCTGTTGAAACCTTCCACGAGGGACAGTCAGAGCTTCCCCCGTGCCGGGGCGGCATCCTACAACGAGTACGGACCTGCCGTCTGAACCGTACGGATGATATTCCGACAGGGAGTGCCGGCCCGACCCTCCGTGAGCAAAGTCATTCAAAAATTTTCTGACATCACACTTTATGGCGACTTTTAACAGAATTTCGTTATTTTTGGCAATCTTTCCCGGTTCTCATGGCAAACAGCGGGAACTATTGTTGGGGCCACTCGTCGCCACTACAAGGAGGTTCTGTGCCTACCCAGCACCACCCCCGGATCACGTGGATGAAGCGACTCACTCTGACGCTCACCGCGATGCTGTCCCTTGCCGGCCTTGCCCTCGTCGCGAGCCCAGCCGCGAACGCGGATGTCTACGGCTCCTGCACCATCTCGGGTTGCGCCGCGGCCAGTTCGGCCAACTCGACCTGGGAATCCCTGGGTTACCCAAGCAGTCGTGGTTGGTACAACTGGCCGAACGGCGAGTGCAACTACGCCGGTGGCACGTACTACAACGACGACGGCCAGCTGCCCAACGGGGACTCCTTCCAGGAGTTCGACGTCAACCCGCGTGCGTGCGGCGCCGACCGGGATGCCGCCCGGATCGTGGTCGACATGGACACTGGCGTCGTGTGGTACTCGCCGGACCACTACTCCGACTTCTACCAGCTCTGAGCACCCTCCTGATGCGACCGGACCACTGGCTCACGGTGAGCACGGACTCGCCGCCGGCCGTTGTCGACGGGCGTACCTGCCGGACCCGTGCCACCTTCTTCGTCGAGGTGGCACGGGCGCTCGGCTTTCCGGCGTACTTCGGCAACAACTTCTCCGCGCTCGCCGACTGCCTGCGCGACCTCGGCGCCGCCCAGGTGATGGTGGCAGGCGCGGAAGAGTTGCTTGTGGACGAAGCACCGGAACAACTCGTCACCCTGCTGGAGATCCTGGCGCGAGCGTCGGCGGACGGCCTCACCCTCACCCTGTGCACGGATGCCGAGCACGAGGCGTTGCTGCGCGAACGAATCAACCAGGCCGGCTCGTGACACCGACCGGTTCGCCTCACCGTTGACGGTTGAACAGGATGCCGGCGAGGGCCGCGTTCACGCCGATGCGGGCCGACGGATCTGGCCGCCGAGCGAGGCACCGAACAGCCGGCCGGGGCCAGGGCTGCCCGCGAACTGGGCGCCGTAGGAACTGCCGAGGTTGCCGAGGTTGCCGAACGAGCCGATACTGCCACCGGAGACGCGGCCGAACCCGTTGTAGCCGAGGATGAGCGACCAGATCGAGTTGTTCGTGGTGCTCCCGACGAATGGTCGGCCGGCGGCCGGCGTGAGGCTGACGAACACCGGCCATGCCGATGAGACGACGGCCGTGACGACACCCGCGACGGCCAACCGGAGCAGGCGCCGGGGCCAGCTCGGCGGGGCGGCGAGAGAGGCGAACGCGCGGGCGGGCAGCACGATCCACGCGGCGAGCATCTTCGCGAAGAACGCGAGCCCGACGAACACCCCGGCGAGCACGAACCACCCGGTGCCCCGGCCGGCCTCCTCGGCCCGCTCGACCGCGCGGGTCACCGCGTACGCGGCGAGCAGCAGCAACAGCACCATGAGCGCGTCGGTCTGGTTGACGCGGGCGATCGCGGTGGTGATCGGCGAGAGCGCGAGGACGAGCGCGGCGAGCAACGCGGGCCGCTCACCGGCCCAGCGCCGGACGAGGCGGTGCAGCACGAACACGGACGCGAGGCCCTCGACCGCCTGCGCGAGTGCGATCGCCCACCAGTGGTACCCGAAGATCCGCACGCCGATGCCCTGCGCCCAGAAGGCGAACGGCGTCTTGTCAATACTGAGCACCCCGGCCGGATCGAACCCGGCGTACCAGAACGAGGTGGCATTTTCCGTCATGGAACGAACGGCCGCCGCGTAATACGGTTGCAGCGCACGGTCGCCAAGTTCCCCACAGTACAGGATCGCGGCCAACACGAGAATCGCGGCCAACGCGAACGGTTCCCACCGCCGCGTCGCCGCGTCCGCGCGTTCTGCCGTCACATTGTCCGACACCCCAGTTGTCACGCGAACAGTGAACCGCATCCCGCACGGATCATCGTCAACCCGTGGTTGGAATGGCATATCCACCCGGAGTTGCAGAACAACGAGAATGTCCACCGGAAAGTGACCTGTATCGAGAATACCCGCGAACAGGTATGCGCCCTGTCCGGATCTTTTACCCTCGCCAGCTGTACTGTCCGGATCTGCCCTCAACGGTTGACGTACGGGACGCACCCGGTGATCGCCTGGAGCACCGTCCAGTTCACCCACATCGCCACCGCGCTGGATATGCCGAGAGCGCCGACGGCCACGAGCAGGGCGACCCGGCGGTCGGCGAACAATCCCCCAAGCGCGGCCAGCAGGCCGCCTGCGGCACATTCCAGTGCGATCCACGCCAACGTGGTCGATGCACCTGGATGTCCGGGCAGTGGGACACATGACCCGTTCGGGTGGTACCCGTACTGGACGAAGTCGCGAAACCGCAGCGCTGCGAGAATGCCGAGTACGATCGCCGCAACCAGCAGGCCCGCGCCGACGGCGAGTAGGGCAAGCCTCGTCCGGGCTCGGGTGGTCATACGCAGTCCGCGAGGTGGCCGACGGTGAGGGAATACAAACCCGTCAACGTGACGACAGCTGCGATCAGCACACCCACCGGGCAGATCAGCAACAGTGCCCATGTTCCGGGCGACCAGCGTGAGTCGTCGTCGGGATACCGCAACCGAGCCGTCAGACCCGCTGCCGTGCCCACCAGCGCCACGCTACCGCTGATCACGGCGAACCAGGCCAGCGCGATGGCCGTAATCGACGTTCCCCACAGGTGAGGCACTCCGGCGGGTAGGTTTTCCTCGCAGGGTTCGCTCGGCGCGCCGATTCGGTTGGCTATCGTTGCGAGAACGAGCAACGCGACACTCAGCCCGAGCGAGTAGAGCGCGACTCGGAGCAACACTGACTGCTGGCCGACTCGATTCATGGCGACCCGAGCAGGGTGAAGACCTCGTGGATGCGGCGCTGAGCCGCCGCGTCCGTCTGCTGGTAACTGTTCGCCGATTCCTGGAGCCGGTCTCCGAGTTCACCGAGTTGGAAGCTCAGATTGGTGATCTTGTTCTCCCATACCTGGGTCGCCTGTAGCAGGGCTTGTGTCGATTCCCAGCCGGGGTGGCTGGTGGCCGCTGCCTGATTGGGTGCAAGGTCGCGAGCGATCGTCGATGAGACGACCTGCGACAACTCGGTCATCGCGTTGCTGGCGGTGATTATCGGGTCTGGACGAATGTTGATGTTCATCGTGGCGTCAGTATCCGTTCGGGCTTGGCTGAATGATGACGAATTGTGATGCACCTTCGCCCGCTGTGATGTCGTGCTGTCGACCGTTCAGCGAGTCATCCAAACCGGGGTCGGTGTGTTGGGTGTAGCGGATGTCGCCGTTGGGTAGGACCGCCGTGACGATCGCCGTGTGATGTACATGGCCGGCTGGGTTTCCGTCACCGGGTTCCCACTGGAGAAAGACGATGTCACCTGGTTTGGCTTGGCTGGGTGGGACGACGGTCCCTCCGCCGTTGAGTAGTAGATCGTGCAGGTTCTGGGCTCCTCCCCAGCTGCGTGACGCGGTGTCCGCAGCCAGGTTGGGAAAGAGGTTCGTGAACAGCGGCCCGTCGATATCCGGGCTGTGCCAAGCATCCGATTGCTGCATCCCGGCAGCGCTCAGCGCGGTCGACGCGAAATTGGTGCAGTTGTCAAGGTCGGGCCAATCGAGGCTGGTGTCGTTCCAGTGCTCGGTGGCGAACTGCACTAGAGCCATCTTGTCGAGGTCTCCGGAGCCGCGGAGCTGATCCTTCACGCTTTGTGGGATTCCGTTGAGGCGGTAGACCTGGAGTGGTGTCGCGTTTTCCAGTTCGGTCTGCTGTTGCGGGGTAAGTGAATTCCACCAGGCGCTCACCTGATCGGACGAGGCGTTCGCCGGAATCGTGTCGGCGAGGATGGTGAGTTCGTCCTGTGACGCGGTTCCCTGAATCTGGTTCTCGATTTGCTGGGGATTTGTCGAGGTCACCGCCGCGGCCAGGTTGCGCAGTTCGTTCGCGGCGTCGTGGTCGACTTTGGTGGCGGAGGCGAGCGCTTCGGATACCAGAGCCTGTACGCGAGGAAGTTGCGCATCTCCTGCCGCGCCGGGCAGGCCGCTCTCCGTGACAGTGACCTGTCCGGCGGCGGTGACGGTCAGACCGAGCTCGGCGGCCTCGGTCAACGCCTCGTTCAAGGTGGTCTGCGACATGGCCACGCCGTCGGCGAATCCGTCGAGAATCATCACGATTCCAGCGATGACGTCGGACGTGATGTCGAAACCGGTCGCGACCGAAGTCAGCGTCGCTGATGCTTGTTGCCCGACCGCGTCTGTCCAGTGCTCGTTGATCATGCCAGTTCCACGGTCCCGGATGTCATCCGATGTCTGCTGGGTCAGTCCGTGAACCTTCTGCCAGGCTGCCGCGGCGGCTCGCCATAGGTCAGGCTGGGCGTTTTTGAGCTGGTTGACCGTCATCGCCATGCTGCCCCCCGGCTGCGATTTTGATGTCCAACGCCACGAAATGCTAGCAGCTTGCGCCATTCGAACGGGTGATTTCGGTTGAATTCCGGTGGACTGGTTGGCCGGTCCGTTCACGGACCGATCTTGAGCGGCGCTTGACGGAGGAGGGACGGCGAGTCATAGTAGAAACTATGGAAACCGGGATAGTTTCCGCAGTTTCTGACGAGCGGCGGGTCGAGGTGATCGTCGACGCGGCCA
>CAJCJE010000546.1 GCA_903970565.1 Candidatus Melainabacteria bacterium
CGCAGGCGTCGGCAAGACCGATGATCAGAATTCCGGCGGCAATCGAGGTACCGATGACGACGCGGCGCTTTTTCCGGGCAGGAGTGTGCTGAGAGTTGGCATTGCGCATTTCGGCCTTCGTCCCGTTGTGGACTCAACTCACCTGCTGATCGCCGACGTGAGCGGCCTTGTTACGTCATCGTTCGAGATGATTGGCAATATCCACCGATGACCCCGACGAGAAAAGGGCGGGGCGCACATTCGGCATTCCGGCCCGGCAACCGGGGCGGGCGCGTGGCGAGGTGGCGTGGGTTCGTATTGTGGGAGAGGACAGTTCCACACGCGGGTGAGAGTGCCGGAGGGTCCGATGCCGACCAGATCGCAGCCGAAAACCCTGCCGGCCAAGCTCTACCTGCTGGCCTGCAATCCCGTCGGTGAGCGGCTCAGCTCAGGCCGCGAACTGGGCATCCTGCTGCGCGGCGCGGCCCTGGCCGACCTGAGTATGCGCAAATTCCTGCGCGACGACACCGGTAAGGCGCTGGCCTCGGGCACGAAACGCAGTGGCGATCCGGTACTGGACGAGATCCTGCGGGAGATCAGCGAGGCGCCGCCGCGATCGTGGTCGGCCTGGGTACGGCGGGGCGGTCGGGCGACGGTGCGGGCGATCGAGCAGCAGCTGGAATCGACCGGCCTGATCAGCGTCCGGCAGCTGCGGGTGTTCGGCCTGTTCCCGGCCCGCCGGATCAGCGTCATGGAGCCGGGGATGGTCGAGGAGCTGCGCGAGAGACTGCGCAACACGCTGGAGGGCGCGCAGAAGGCCGAGGACGTCGACAAGTTCGACGCGGCGCTGGTGTCGCTGGCCGCCGCGGGTTCGCTGCGCGGCGCGTTGTCCCGCAAGGAGGAACGCGGCTACGCGGGCCGGATCAACGAGCTGACCGCGCGGTGCGGTGCCGTCGCGCCCTCGGTGGCGCGGGTGATCCGGCAGGTCAAGGCGGCCAGGGCCGCCACCTACGCGGGCGGCGGCTGAGCCGGAGCGGACCGACCCGTTCCGGGCCGCTCCGTCAGCGTGCGGCACACCTCGGGGTTACCGGCTGGTGTTACTGACGGGTATGGCACAACCGATGCGGGTGCATCATGATGGGGTGTCCGCATGACGGGGTATCCGTGACATGACAGCCAGGCGGCGAAGGGATGCTGCGATGAGCTCTTCCGAGGTTGAGGCCGGCACCGGGGCGAACGAACGTCTGGCGACCTTCGACTCGCTGGACCCGAACACCGGTGACGTCCTCGCGTCCTACCCGATCCACGACGTGGCCACCGTCGACGCGGCCGTGGACCGAGCCAGGATCGCCGCGCACTGGTGGGCCGGACTGGGCTTCGCGGGCCGGGCGGAACGGTTGCAGCGCTGGAAGGGCGTGCTGACCCGGCGGATGGCGCAGCTGGCCGAGGTCGTGCACGCCGAGACCGGCAAGCCACATGCGGACGCGCAACTGGAGATCGTGCTGGCCATCGATCACATCGCCTGGGCGGCCAAGCACGCCCGCAAGGTCCTCGGCGTGCACCGTCGCTCCCCCGGTCTGCTGCTGGCCAACTTCGTGGCGACGGTCGAGTACGAGCCGCTCGGGGTGGTCGGCGTGATCGGGCCGTGGAACTACCCGGTGTTCACCCCGATGGGTTCGATCGCCTACGCGCTGGCCGCCGGCAACGCGGTCGTGTTCAAGCCGAGCGAGTACACCCCCGGCGTCGGGAAATGGCTGGTCGACGCATTCTCCGAGGTGGTCACCGAGCAGCCGGTGCTGCAACTGCTGACCGGGTTCGGCGAGACCGGTTCGGCGCTGTGCCGGTCCGGCGTGGACAAACTGGCCTTCACCGGGTCGGCGCGGACCGGCCGCAAGGTGATGGGCGCCTGCGCGGAGAACCTGACCCCGGTGGTGATCGAGGGCGGCGGCAAGGACTCACTGCTGGTCGACTCCGACGCCGATCTCGACGCGGCCGCGGATGCCGCGCTGTGGGGCGGCATGTCCAACGCCGGGCAGACCTGCGTCGGCGTGGAGCGGGTGTACGTGCACCAGCAGGTGCACGAGGAGTTCACCGCGAAGCTGGTGGAGAAGGCCAAACAGTTGCGGGCCGGCGGCGACGCGGGCGCGAAGCTCGGGCCGATCACCATGCCCTCGCAGCTGAAGGTGATCTCCGAGCACATCGCGGACGCGATCAGCCGGGGCGGCCGGGCGCTGGTCGGCGGACCGGACGCGGTGGGCGAGCGGTATGTGCAGCCGACGGTGCTGGTGGACGTGCCGGAGGATTCCCGCGCGGTCACCGAGGAGACGTTCGGGCCGACGCTGACCGTGGCGAAGGTCCGGGACATGGACGACGCGGTGGAGCGGGCCAACGCCACCCGCTACGGCCTCGGCAACACGGTCTTCTCCAAGTCGCGCGGGGTCGAACTGGCCAGGCGGCTGCGCTCCGGAATGGTCTCGATCAACTCGGTGATCAGTTTCGCCGGCATCCCCAGCCTGCCCTTCGGCGGCGTCGGCGAGTCCGGCTTCGGCCGCATCCACGGGCCGGACGGGCTGCGTGAGTTCGCCCGGTCCAAGGCGATTGCCCGGCCGATGTTCCCCGCTCCGCTGGAACTGACCACCTTCGCCCGCACCGAGAAGGTGGACAAGCTGGTCGCGAAGCTGATCACCGTCCTGCACGGAAAGCGCTGAACACCAGGCAATCGCCGGCCGGAGACACCGTCTCCAGCCGGCGATTCCACAGTGGAGGGACGACTACCAGGTGACCGGCAGCTGGTAGATGCCGTAGACGGCGCCATCCACCTTGTAGGCGATGTCCTCGACCGGCACGGCCAGCTTCAGGTCCGGAATCCGGCGGAACAACGTCTCGAAGACGATCTGGAGTTCCTGTCGGGCCAGATTCTGGCCGAGGCACTGGTGCGGGCCGTAGCCGAACGCGACGTGTGACCTGGTGCCCCGCTCGATATCCAGCTCGCCCGCGTCGGTCAGCACACCGGGGTCACGGTTCGCGGCGAGACCGGCGGCGAGCACGCCCTCGCCGGCCTTGATGGTCACGTCACCAACGGTCACGTCCTCGATGGCCCGCCGGGGAATGGTGTCGACGATCGAGAAGTACCGAAGGAACTCCTCCACGGCCATCGGGATCTTGGTCGGGTCGGCCTTGATCGCGGCCAACTGCTCGGGGTTGCGTAGCAGGCCGACGACGCCCAGCGAGATCATGTTCGCGGTGGTCTCGTGCCCGGCGATCAGCAGCAGGAAGCCGAGACCGATCAGTTCCTCGTGGTCGATCCCGCCCTCGGCACGCTGCTTCTCGATCTGCCGGCTGAGCAGGTCGTCACCGGGCTCGGTTTCCTTGACGGTGAGCAACCGGTCCAGGTATCCGCGCAGCTGATCGATGGCTTCCTGGCGCGCGGCGGCCGGGGCGGAGCGGCGCAGCAGCGTCGAACTCTGTTCCTGGAAGAAGTCGTGGTCGGCGTAGGGCACGCCGAGCATCTCGCAGATCACCAGCGAGGGCACCGGCAACGACAACGCCTTCACCAGATCGACCTGACGATCCTCACTCGCCAACATCTGATCGACGAACCCGTCCACGATCTCCTGAA
>CAJCJE010000547.1 GCA_903970565.1 Candidatus Melainabacteria bacterium
GGTCCTCGCGCAGCCGCCGCGCGACCGGTTCGAGCGAGGGCAGGAAGCCGGAGAACTCCGCCAGCGCGTCGGACACGGTGTGCGCGTCGGTCGCCCCCCGCGCGGTCGGGCCGTAGATGATCGTCTCGGCGCCGGCCTCGGTCAGTTGGTCGCGGAAATCCGCCCCGGTGGCCACGGTGACCTGGTGGCCGCGCCCGGCCAGTTCGGCCACCACGTCCAGCAGCGGCATGACGTGTCCGTATCCGGGCAGGGTGCAGATCATCACTTTCACCATGTCACGAAGCACACACTTCGGCTTGTGGGAGATTTGCTAGACCTGGCCTTGGCACCATGTCGGTGGAAGATTCCCCGTCGGCTTCGATCAGTTCCGATCAGTGATCACCAGATTTCCGATCAGCTCCGATCAGCAAGGTGGCCTACCGTGCATGTGCTGTTTCTGCCGTATCCCTCGCCCGGCCATGTGACTCCCACGCTGCCGGTCGCCAGGGAACTGCTGGCACTGGGCCACCGGGTCACCTATGCGGTCACCGAGGAGGTCGCCGAACTGCCGGCCCGGATCGGTGCCACCGCGATCAGCTACGACTCGCCCCTGATGTCCACCACCAACCCGCCCGACGAGTGGACCGAGGACGAGTTCAGCCGCGCCTTCCTCCAGTACATCACCGAGATCACCGGGACCACCGCCGCGATCGAGAAGCAGCTCGGCGAGGACCGGCCGGACCGGATCGTCTACGACATCACGGTCTGGGCCCCCGGCCGCGTGCTCGGCCGGAAGTGGGCGGTGCCGACCTGCCAACTGGTGCCGGTGTTCGCCTCCAACGACGAGTACTCGCTGATGACCGAACAGGTCGAACACGCCGACCACCCGCAACTGTCCGAGGACGACCCCGCGATCACCGAGTTCCGCCGGCTGATGGCCGAGTTCCTGTCGGCCAACGACATCGATCCGGATGAGACGGACGCCATCGTCGCCGGCAAGGGCGAGCACGGCCTGGTGTTTCACCCCCGGTCGCTGCAACCGCGCGGCGAGACCTTCGGCGCCGACCACGCCTTCGTCGGGCCGTGCCTGGAACTGGAGTTCGAGGAGGCCGACGGGTGGGACTGGAAGCCGCCGCGGGACGATCGGCCGATCCTGTTCGCCTCGTTGGGCACCGTGGTCAACGACCACCCCGAGTTCTTCCGGCTGTGCGCGGAGGCGTTCGGGGAGATGCCGTGGCACGTGGTGCTGGCCACCGGCGGCTGCGAGGTCGACCTCGACTCGTTCCCGCCGAATTTCCAGGTCTACGAATGGATTCCCTACGCCGCGGTGCTCCGGCACGCGACCGCCTTCATCTGCCAGGCCGGAATGGGCGGCATCATGCAGTCCTGCTATCACACCATTCCGCTGGTCGTGGTGCCGTACCAGCCGGAGCAGCGGATCAGCGCGGCCCGGCTGGTCGAACTCGGCCTTGCCAAGCGGCTGCTGCCGACCGAGCTGACCGCGCGGGGGTTGCGTGAGACGGTGCTCGACGCGGTGGACGACAAACAGATGCTGGCCGTCCAACAGCGGATGTGCGCGGACATCCACGACGCCGGCAACTCGCCACGCGCGGCCGAGTTCGTCCAGAACCTGCCGCCGGTAGGAGGAAACCACTAGGCACACTGTGCTAGCCGGCCCGGTGTGCCCTGCATTCGGCGAAACTGGCCCGGTAGAGCGGTGTTTCCAGCTATGGGAGTGACTGTGCCAGAGCCGATCGCGATTCCGAGGACACGCGCCTGTCCGTTCGATCCGCCGGACGGCTACCGCGAACCGGCCCGCCAGGCGCCGATCCACCGGTTGTCCTTCCCGCGCGGCCAGGACGGTTGGCTGGTCACCGGCCACACCGAAGCCAAGGCGGTGCTCGCGGACTCGCGGTTCAGTCACCGCAGCGAACTGCTGGCCTCCCCGCTGCCGCCGCCGTTCCCGCTGCCGGAGGGCGAGCACCCCGTGCCGGCGGCGGAGCCCGGTGCGTTCAACAAGATGGACCCTCCGAACCACACCCACTACCGACGGCTGATCGGCCACCACTTCAGCCCGCGCAGGGCGCAGGAGCAGATCCCGCTGATCGCGAAGGCGGCCGACGAGCTGCTGGACGCCATGTCCGACCGGGGCGGACCCCTCGACCTGATCCGGGAGTTCGCCCGCCCGCTGCCGGCCCGCATCATCTTCGACTCACTCGGCGTGCCGGGGGAGATGCGCGATCCGCTACAGGACAACCTGGACACCATCATGCGGCTGTCCATGACGATGCAGGAGCTGATCGACGCCGTCTCGATCGTGGCCGAACTGCTCGACAAGCTCGTCACCGAGAAACGCTACGCGCCGGGCATCCTCGCTGACCTCGCCGCCGGCGGCGCGCTGGATCACACCGAGCTGCGCAACATCGCCTGGGCGCTGCTGGGCGGGGGTACCGACACCACCTCCAACATGATCGGCCTCGGCGTGCTGGCCCTGCTGGCCCATCCCGACCAGCTGGAGCTGCTGCGCGCCCGACCGGACCTGATCGACAACGCGGTCGAGGAGCTGCTGCGCTACCTGACGATCTCCCAGTTCGGCGCCAGCCGCTGCGCGCTGGAGGACCTCACCGTCGGCGGCCGGCGGATCAGCGCCGGCGAGACCGTCGTGGTCGCGCTGCCCGCGGTGAACCGGGACGCCGGCCAGTTCGACTCGCCGGACCGGCTGGACATCACCCGCGACGCCCGAGGGCACCTCGGCTTCGGACACGGCGTGCACAAGTGCATCGGCCAGTACCTGGCCAGGGCCACGCTGCGAGTGGCCTATCCGGCCCTGTTCGACCGGTTCCCGGGGTTGCGGCTGAATGTCCCCATCGGAGCGATACGCACCCGCGAGGACATGGACCACTACGGGGTACACGAATTGCCGATCACATGGTGAGCTGGAAGCGGGACGGCAAGCTCGTCCTGAGTGCGATCCGGGCCGGCCGGTGGTCCACGACCAGCCTGATCCTGCTCAGCCTGCTCGACACCGCGGCCAGTATGGGCGTCCCGGCGCTGATCGGGGTCACCGTGAACCGGGCCCTGACCCACGGCCCCGGCGACGCGCTCGTCATCGTGGTGCTCGCGCTGCTGGGCCTGGGCATCGTGGTGGAGAGCCTGATCGAGCTGACCGACTACTCGGCCCGAATCCGGGCCATGCGGATACTGCGCAAACACCTGATCGGCCATCTGTTCCGGCTGGGTTTTCGCGGCCAGCGCAAGTTCAACCAGGGCGACCTGGTCAACCGGCTGACCGACTCGACCGAGCAGACCGCCCAGGCGGCCGACGTGCTCAACCAGTTGCTGGCGCCGCTGCTGACCTCCATCGGCGGCATCGTCGCGCTGTTCGTCATCGACTACCGGCTCGGCCTGACCTTCGTGATCGCCGGCCCGATCA
>CAJCJE010000548.1 GCA_903970565.1 Candidatus Melainabacteria bacterium
GGCCGATGAACCGCCGTCCTTCGAGCAGGACGTGATCGGCGCGGCCGTCGAGCGACTCGGCAGCGTGGAGGCGATCGAGCACTACGGCGTCGAGCGGCTCGAACTCGGCAAGCGCATCACGTACGACGTCAAGGCCAACTGGAAGCTCGTCATCGAGAACTTCATGGAGTGCTACCACTGCTCCACGATCCACCCGGAACTGGTCGGCGTGCTCCCGGAATTCGCCAAGGGCTACGCGGCCCAGTACTACGTCGGCCACGGCGCCGAGTTCGGCGGCAAGATCGAGGGCTTCACCTACGACGGCCGCCCCGGCGTGGCCCGCATCCCCGGCGTCACCGAGGACCAGGACAGGCGCTACTACGCGATCACCGTCAAGCCGCAGGTTTTCGTCAACCTGGTACCGGATCACGTGATTCTGCACCGAATGTTCCCGACCGCCGTCGACCACACCGTGGTCGAGTGCGACTGGCTGTACTCGCCCTCGGTCGTCGAACAGGGGCGGGACGTCTCACCCTCGGTGGAGCTGTTCCATCGGGTCAACCAACAGGATTTCGACGCCTGCGAGCGCTGCCAGCCGTCGATGTCCTCCCGTGCCTACCGGGACGGCGGGGTGCTCGTGCCGTCCGAACACCACATCGGTGCCTTCCACGACTGGGTCCGCACCATGCTGGGCGAGTCGCCGCAACAGCCGGACGCGGCCGGCACGCGCCCCTAGTTCTGCTGGTTCTGCTTGAGGTGCGCGGGGGTGGGGACGCGCTGGCCGAGTTTCGCGGCGAGCGCGGCCAGGGACTGCCAGTTGATCACCGGCGCGCCGCTGGAGCAGAGCACGATCACGTTGCTGCCGACCGCCGCGACCAGCAGCTTGTTCTCGCCCGGTCCGGCCAGGCCGGTGATGCGCTGCTCGTATCCCCAGGTCCGAC
This sequence comes from Candidatus Melainabacteria bacterium, assembly GCA_903970565.1. GTDB lineage: Bacteria > Actinomycetota > Actinomycetes > Mycobacteriales > Pseudonocardiaceae > CAJCJE01. The sequence goes on from CAJCJE010000548.1 coordinate 921, forward strand.
TGGAACCGGCGAACGGCTCGATCAGGACATCCCGCTCGCTCAGCACCCGGACCCTGGCGCCCTGATGGCGCAGGCCGCGTTCCTTGAGCAGGTCGAACTCGGCGTGCGCGTCCGCGACCGAGGTCAGCGGCACCATCTGGAGCCACACCCACTGCCGCACGCCACGGTTCTGGAAGGACCGCCAGGCCGTCAGGCTGCCCGCCGCGCGGGCTCGGGCACCCCATTCCGTGTCGGGCCCCTTGCTGCCGGTCCGCCAGGTTCGCTGGCTCATCAGCCGCCAACCGCTGCCCGGCAGGTCGCCGCCGCGCAGCAGACGAGCCAGGGCGTCGCGCTTGTCCGGACTGCGTCCGAACCACGTCGTGATGAATCCGAGCCGTTCGACAACCACAACGGCATCGTGCCAGATCAGCCGTTGTCGACGAGCGGGCAGCCGGTACCCGGCGGCGCGGGAGGCCGGCCGGATCAGTGGCTGGGGCGGCCGAGCAGGCTGGCCAGCCGGGAACTGCCCACGGTGATGCCCTGGTAGAGCGGGCCGAGGATGCGGGCGGCGGCCTCGAAGAGGTAGGCGTCCGGTCCGATCAGGATGCGCGCGCGGTTCGCCTCGACCCCGCGCAGGATGGTGCGCGCGGCCTTGGCCGGGGAGGTGGGCATGATCCGGTCGAAGTTCTCCCGCAGCCGCGAGGGCTCCCAGTCGGCGTGGGCGCGGGCGTCCCGGACGATGTTGGTCCTGATCCCGCCGGGATGCACGCAGCTCACCCCGACCGGGTAGCGCGCGATGGCCATTTCCTGCCGCAGTGCCTCGGTGAACCCCCGGACGGCGAACTTCGCGGCGTTGTAGGCGCTCTGCGTCGGCACGCCGACCAGCCCGAACACGCTGGACACGTTGACGAGGTGGCCGTCACCGGAGGCGATCAGGTGCGGCAGGAAGGCCTTGGTGCCGTGCGCGACGCCCCAGAAGTCGATGTTCATCACCCAGTCGAGGTCCTCCCAGCTCATCTCCAGTACCGGCGCGACGAGCGCGACCCCGGCGTTGTTGATCACCAGGTTGACCCCGCCGAAGTCCGCGACCACCTCCTCGGCGTGCGCGAGCACGGCCGCCCGGTCCGCGACGTCGAGTGCGTAGGCGGTGGCCTTCGCGTTCAGTTCGGTGCACTGCCGCGCGGTCTCGGCCACCCGGTCGCCGTCCACATCGGACAGTGCGAGGCGGGCTCCTCGGTGAGCCAGGTCCAGGGCCAGCGCCCGGCCGATGCCCGAACCCGCGCCCGTGATCACCGCGGTCCTGCCGGCGAACTGCCGCATCGGAACCCTCCGTCGATCGTCCCGGTCGAGGGTTCGGCCGAGGTATGTGTAACCCGAAGTATCGGATACCTGTGGTACTGTACCGGCACTTCACGGACGAGGCCGCCCGCGTTCCGCGCGGTGGGGGAGCGGATCGCGACGATGTCCCGGCCTGGCCGGGCCGCCGACGAGCAGCCGCGACTTACCACCCGGCCATCGTGGCCCGAGGCGGCCGAGGCGAACCTGCGCACAGCTGGCGTCGTCGTCCACCTGCCGACCAGCGCCCGGCCGACCCCGGATCGCCGCGACCGCAGCCCCCTCACGACACCCCGCCCGAGAGGAGCCCGACGTGTCCGAGCGACGCGAGTACGACCTGGTGGTGTTCGGCGCGACCGGGTTCACCGGCACGCTCACCGCCGAATACCTGGCCCGCCACGCGCCGAAGAACCTGCGCTGGGCGCTGGCCGGCCGCAACCCGGCCAAACTGGCCGCCGTCCGGGACCGGCTGGCCGCCATCGCCCCCGGCGCCGCCGCGCTGCCGCTGCTCACCGCGGACAGCACGGACCCGGCCTCGCTGCGCGCGGTCGCGGCGGCCGGCCGGGTGGTGATCAGCACCGTCGGCCCGTATCTGCACTACGGCGAACCGCTGGTGGCCGCGTGTGCCGAAACCGGCACCGACTACGTCGATCTGACCGGTGAGCCGGAGTTCGTCAACCGGATGTACGTGCGCTATCACGTGCTCGCCGAGAAGACCGGGGCGCGGCTGGTCCATGCCTGCGGGTTCGACTCCATTCCCTACGACCTGGGCACCTTCTTCACCGTGCGGCAGCTGCCCAAGGGTGGCCCGATCAGCGTCGAGGGTTATCTGCGGGTGTCCGGCGCACCCTCCGGTGGCACCCTCGCCTCCGCGCTGATCGCCCTGTCCCGTGGCCGGCAGCATGTCCAAGCGCTCAAGGACCGGCGCAAGGCGCAACCCGAACTCCTCGGCCGCCGCGTCCACCTCGCGCTCGGCCACCCCGGTCACAACGCCGACCTCGGCGCGTGGGTGCTGCCGATGCCGACCCTGGACCCGAGGATCGTGGCCAGTTCGGCGGCGGCGATCGAGGACTACGGCCCGGATTTCCGCTACTCCCAGTACGTCGCGGTCAACCGGCTGACCTCGGCGGTCGGCCTCGGTGTCGGCGCTGCCGCGCTGGTCGGTCTCGCGCAGCTGCCCCCGGCGCGGCGCTGGCTGACCGGGCGCGCCAAACCGGGGGAGGGGCCGGACGCGGCCAAGCGGGCGCGGTCCTGGTTCCGGGTGCGCTTCGTCGGCCACGGCGGGGGCGAACGGGTGGTGACCGAGGTGTCCGGCGGCGATCCCGGTTACGACGAGACCGCGAAGATGCT
>CAJCJE010000549.1 GCA_903970565.1 Candidatus Melainabacteria bacterium
TGCTCACCGCGCTGTTCGCCGCGAGGTAGTTGATGAGCGTGCACGAGGTGCTCGGGTCGGGCTGCTTGGTCGGGTGGTAGCAGTCGCGCAGCGCCGGACTGACCCCGGGGTAGACGTGGATGGTCTCGTTGAGGGGCCTGATGGTCGAGACACCGCTCGCCGTGACCCCGTGGGCGGCCGGCACGGCCGTGGGGCTCGCGTTCGCCACCGTCGTCGTACCCAGCAGCGCGAGGGCCAACGCGGCCACCCCGCCGGCCACCCGTGTCCAGCGTCGAACACCCGATCTCATTGATCCGTTTCGGTATGACACAACAACTCGCCTCCGTTTGGGCACCGCCGGCCAGTGCGGAACATGATGTTGCCGGCGTGGTGCGGTCGGTACTGACCCGATCAGGATGCAGCCGTGGCGGACCGCGAAACGGCTCCGGTGCGTCCGGACGTGTCCGGGCCACGCGGCACGTGTACGAGGCTCGTCCGGGCCACGCGGGAGGCGTACGAGACCTGTCCGAGCCGGAGCGTCCGCGCGTCCGCCGCAACCGCTCGGTGACCCGGCCGGTCAGCGCTGATCACGGAAGGCAACCAGGAGTGACATCCTGGTGGAGAGCGGCCTGGGACTCGCGGTGCTCGCGGCCAACGGTTCGCGGCCGTGCTCACCAGCGCACCGGGAGTTCGGCGAGGCCACCGACGATGAGCCCTTCGCGGCGACTCAGGTCCTCGGCCGCGACCGCGAGATCCAGGGTGGGCACCCGCCGCAGCAACACCTCCAGCGCGACCTGAAGTTCCACCCTGGCCAGTGCCTGGCCGAGGCAGGAGTGCGGACCGACGCCGAAGGCCAGGTGCGGATTGGGCGAGCGGGCCAGGTTCATCGCCTCGGTCGCCTCGAACGCCTGCTCGTCCCGGTTGGCCGCGCTCACGTTGCACACCACCGTGGTCCCGCGCGGCAGACTCGCGTCGCCGACCTCGATCGGCTCGCTGAGGTAGCGCGGGATGCCGAACCCGAAGTTGGCGTCGAACCGCAGCGACTCCTCCACGGCCGTGGGGATCAGCGACTCCTCGGCGCACAACCGGTCCCAGCGGTCTCGGTCCGCCAGGAGCATCGCGACCATCTTGCCGATCATGTTCGCGGTGGTCTCGTGGCCGGCCGCGAGCAGGATCTGGGCGGTGGAGAGCAGTTGCGCCCCCGACAGCCTGCCGTCCTCGGCATCGGCCACGGTGATCAGCTCGCTGAGCAGGTCGTCGGCCGGCGCGGCGCGTTTGGCGGCAATGTGCGCCAACAGGTACTCGGCGAACTCCGCCAGCGCGGTGTCGATCTCCGCGCGAGAATGGTGGGTGACGTTGAGCATGGTGCTCGACCAGTAGGCGAACTTGTCCCGGTCGGCGGTGGGCAGGCCGAGCAGGTCGCAGATCACCCAGACCGGCAGTGGAAAGCCGAAGGCGCGAATGAGGTCGGCGGGCCGGCCCTCGGCGAACATCTCGTCGAGTAGCTGCTCGGCCATCGCGGCGATCCTCGGCCTGCTGGCCGCCATCCGGCGCGCGCTGAACGTCCGACCGACCAGGCGCCGCCACCGCTGATGGCCGGGTCCGGTGGCCGGCGTCGGTGTCTCCTCGAAGGTGACGCCCTCGTCCGCGCTCACCCGCGCCGCGTCGTCGGCGGTCAGCTGGCGGCTGAACCGGTGGTCGGACAGTACCTGCCGAACATCCTGATAGCGGGTCAGCAACACCACCTCGTCCCCGCTGACCATGCGCACCCTGGCCACCGGATCGCCCTGGCGCAGCCGGGCCCACTCCGCCGGTGGCTCCAGCGCGGCGGGAACGGGAAAGGGATATGCCATCACTTCGTCGCCGACATCAGCACTCAACGGGACCTCCTGGGTGTTCTGGTCGCTGTTCTGATCGATACTCCCTGTTATTAAAATAAGCCAGGGGCTTATATCTCATTTTTATTACATTACGGCAATCAAGTCAATACGATATGTTAAGCAATATTCACCAATTGACGATTTCGGCCCACTATTTGACAGAATTTCCGCTACGAATCAGCCAAAAGGCCACTTGACGAAGTCGCATTCAGGGAATTAACGTTAATCGGACCCGGCCGATTCGATATTTCACGGAATCCGGAAAACGTCCGATGCCCCGTCGAAATCCACGCAGGACGACGCGCCGGACACACCTCACGCGCACGCAGAATCGGGGATCGACATCGTGACACCCGTCCGCTTCGAACTGTCGTTGAACGAGAACTTCCGCGCGCCGCTCCCGGGGGTGCGTGAAGCCGTCATCACTACCGCCGACGAGGTCAACCTCACCAAGGATGCGCTTGCCAGCGGCCTGACGCAGGCCATCGCCGAGTATCTGGACGTGCCGCGCGGGCAGGTGCTCGTCGGACCCGGTTCCGGGGCGCTGCTGCAACAGTTGCTCACCACCCTCGCCGGCGACGGCGAGGTCGTGCACGCCTGGCCGTCCTTCGAGATGTATCCACTGTTGATCGGCAACGCCAGGGCGCGCCCGATCGCCGTCGGGCTACGCAATGTCACACACGACCTGAATGCGATGGCCGCAGCGGTGACCGAGCAGACCAGAGTCGTATTGATCTGCAATCCCAACAATCCCACCGGTAGCGCACTGGGCGAGGCCGAGCTGAAAGAGTTCCTGGGCCTTCTCCCGCCCGACGTAACGGTGGTCATAGACGAAGCTTATATCGACTTCGCGGACCCGGCGTCGATTGCGGACGGTATTCAACTGTACCGCACAGATCCGCGGGTTTGCGTAGTTCGTACCTTCTCCAAGTCGCACGGACTACTCGGGCTGCGGGTGGGCTATCTGGTGGCGAACGAGACCGTGGTCGGCCGGCTCGCGCCGGGCTCGTACTTCTACCGGGTCGCCACCGTCGCCCAGGCCGCCGCGTTCGCGGCGCTGCGCGCGCGCGGACAGATGCGGGCGCACTGTGCCGAGGTCGCCGCCGAACGAGGCCGGGTGCACGCGGCGCTGCGGCAGCTGGGCTGGCCGGTGCCGGCCAGCGAGGCGAACTTCCACTGGCTGCCACTGGGCGCGGACAACGATCGGTTCGTCCGGTTCTGCGCCGAGGAGGGCGTGGTGGTCCGGGAGATCGCCGGCGCCGGGGTGCGGGTCACCGTCGGCACCCGCGAGGCCAACGACGCGCTGATCGACCTGGCCCGGCGCTTCACCCGGACGCAGGTCTGACGTGGGTCCACCACCGACGTATCCAGGGAGTGACATGGCCACCACCAAAACGACCACGAACGGCGCGCTGCTGACCGAGCTTGGCTCCGCCGCGCTGGTTGAAACGCTGCACGGGGAACTGTTCCGACGCTGGCCGGGCAGCGCCGACCGGGTCCGGGACATCGCCGGATACGCGCTGCTCACCCCCGGCAAGATGCTACGTCCACTGCTGCTGATCGCGGCGACCGAAGCGGTCGGCGGGGACGGGGCGAGCGTGCTGCCCGCCGCGCTGGCCGTGGAGTACCTGCACGTGGCCACGCTGATCCACGACGACGTGATCGACGACGACGAACTGCGCAGGGGACGCCCCTCGGTCCATGCCCGCTACGGCATGGCCGACGCGCTGGTGACCGGGGACTTCCTGATCCTGAGCATGTTCAGCACGCTGTCGGAGTGCGCCCGGCAGCCGGCGGCCACCCTGGAGGCCGCCAGGGTGCTGGCCGTGGCCGGCGCGGACGTGTGCCGTGGCCAGGCGCGGGAGGCCGAGCTGGTCGGGAAGCTGGACTGCCGGATCGCCGACTACGAGCAGATGGTCGCCCTCAAGACCGGCGCGCTGTTCCGGGGCGCCTGCCGAGCCGGCGCGATTCTCGGCGGCGCGGCCGAAGCGCACGTCGAGGCGGTCACCCGGTACGCCGAACACCTCGGCGTCGCCTTCCAGATCTACGACGACCTGCTCCCCTACCTGGCCGGCGCTGACCGGGCCGGAAAGCCGAAAACCAGTGATATCAGCAATCTTCGCCCCACCTTCCCGGTGCTCACCGGTTACCTCGACGCCACGCCCGCAGACCGGCAACTGTTCGACGACGCACTGTCCGGCCGAATGTCCACTCAGGACTCTTACCGGCTGGTGAGTGAACTGCTCGACCGCACCGGGGCCATCGAACGCAGCCGGGCGCGGGCCGGCGCCGAGATCGAACTGGCCCGCCACGACCTGGCCGGGCTGCCGGGAACGGCCGGGGTCGCCCTGCTGACCGCCATCGCCGACCTCTCGATCGACCGGGAACGGTAGCCGTGGCCGACTCCGTGGGGCGCGCGATCGTGGCGCACGTACAGACCTGGCGCCCCTACACCCTCTGCTATCCGGCACTGGTCGGGGTGGCCGGGGCGAGCCTGGCCGGCGCGAACCGGTTCGGCGAGTTCGCGGCGGCGGCGGCCGGGCCGGCGCTGGGCTGGCTGGCCGGGCACTACCTCGGCGACTACTTCGACCGCGACCTCGACGCCATCGCCAAGCCGCAGCGGCCCATCCCGTCGGGACGGCTCTCGCCGCGCGCCGCGCTGGTCGGCGGCATCGGCTGCGCGCTCGGCTCGGCGATCGTGGTCACGGTGGCGAACTGGCGGGCCCTGGTGCTGTTCGTCCTGGCCATGACCGGCATCGTGGCCTACAGCCGGGTGTGCAAGGGCCGGGGAATCTCCGGCAACCTGGTGCGCGGGCTGATCACCACGCTGGCCTTCCTGGTCGGTGCCATGACGGTGCGCGCGCTGCCGCCCTGGCCGGCGCTGGTGCTGTCGGTGGTGTTCCTGCTGCACGACACCTCCTCCAACCTCATCGGCGCGATCCGGGACGTCGAGGGTGACCGGGCGGGCGGCTACCGGTCGGTGCCCGCCAGCCGAGGGGTGCCCTTCGCGGTCGGGCTGGCGCTGGCGCTGTATGCGGGCGCGCTCGTCCTCGCCGCGCTCGGCGCGCTGCTGCCGATCGCGCATCGGCTCCCCTACCTGGTCCTGGTCGTACTCGCGGCCGGGCTCGGCGTCACCGCGATCGTGCCGCTGCTGCGGCTGACCCCGGACGTCGTCCAGGTCAGGGCGCTGCGCGCACACCAACTGCTGGTCATCGAACGGCTGGTACTGGCCTCGGCCGTCATCGCCACCGGCCTGGACATCCGCACGGTGGTGTTCGTGTTGGTGCCGGTGCTGCTGTTCAGCGGGCTGACCCAGGCCGCGATGCGGGCCAGGCACGAACTGCCGCCGACCGCGCGCGGCACGGACCGAAAGGCTTACCAGACATGACATCCCGGACCACTGAGGCGATCACCGAGGCGATCGGCGCCGGTGCCGAGGCACTGTTCGCGGTGCGCCGCCCCGACGGCGTCTTCGACTACGGCGACGGTACGCTGACCTCCACGCTGAGCACGGTCGGCGCGGTGTCCGCGCTGTGGTTCGCCGACCGGACCGGCGCGGCCGAGGAGATCACGCTCGGCACGGACTGGCTGCGCGCGACCCAACTGCCCGACGGTGGTTGGAGCATGGTGCCCGGCGGCGCCGCCGAGGCCGGTCCGACCGCGGTGGCCACCGCGACCCTGCAACTGGTGGCCGCGACCGAGGCCGCCGAGGCGATCGCCCTCGGCCAGGACTGGTTGCGCGGCTACGGCGGCCTCGATGCCATTCCGCACCCGGAGGTGGTCGCCTGGTGTCGCCAGTTCTACGGCTACGTCGGCTGGCTCGCGCCGAGCGAGATGCGCCGGTTTCCGTTGGAACTGGCCCTGTTTCCCGGTTTGTTCCGCCGACTGTTCGACCTGCGGTCACCGATGGTGGCCGCAGGTCGGCCTCGCGCAGACCCGGTATCGGCGTACCAATCCGCTGCTGCGACTGCTCGCCGGGGCCGGTGAGTCCAACGCGCTGTCGATCATCCGCCAGGTCTACGAGCACGAGGGCTCGACCGGTGGCTGGTGCGAGGACGCCTGGGTGACCGGGCTGATCACCGCCGGCCTGGCCAGGGCGCGGCTGGCGCCGGACCTGGTGGCCGGCGCGGTGGCCTGGTTGCGGGAGAAGGTGAATCCGGACGGCTCGTGGAACTCCGGCCGGCTGGATCTCACCTGGTCGATGTATGCCGGCGCCGGGCTGGTCGCGGCCGGCTACGCCGCCGACGAACGGCTGCGCCCGACGAAGGAGTTGTTCCTGCGCGATCAGCAGGACCAGCCGTTCACCGCGTTCGGCTGCCCACCGGGGTTCTGGGGCTGGTCGGGTCCGCGCGGCTGGCCGGCCACGCTGGAGACCGGCGAGATCGTCTCGGTGCTGACCGCGCTGCCCGGAGACGACCAGCGGCCGGCCATCGAGCGCGGTCTTGCCTGGCTGACCGCGCAACAGGACAGCCGGGGCTCCTGGGGGCTGTGCGTGCGCAACACCAGGGTGGCCAACAGCGGCCCCTGCCCGCACATGACGGTGCAGGCCGTGGACGCGCTGCTGGACGCCGGGACACCGGCCGACGACCCGCGCATCGGCCGGGCCCTGACCTGGCTGGCCACGGCCCAGCGGGCGGACGGGACGTTCGAGTCGGTGTGGTACCGGATGTACACCGCCGGAACCTCGGCAGTGCTGCACACCCTGGTCAGAGCAGGCCGGGGCGACGGCCCGACGGCGGAGAAGGCCCGGCGGTGGCTGCACGCCGGCCAGTTGGCCGACGGTTCCTGGAGTACCGGTTCGGGCACCGAGGAGGGCACCGTCGAGGAGACCGCCTGGGCGGTGAGCGCGCTGCTGGACGCCGGGGTGGCCGTGGACGATCCGGTTGTTCGGAACGGAATCCGCTGGTTGCGCGACGCCCAGCGGGTGGACGGCAGTTGGCCGGCGGCGCGGATCAACGAGTACGTGCGGCACGTCTCGCGATATCCCAACGGTGGACTGGCGGGCGGCCTCGCGCTGCGTGCGCTGTCCCGCTACCGCGACGCGCTCGCCGGAGGTCACCATGCCGGGAACTGACGTGGTGGTGTGCGGGGCCGGGGTGGCCGGCCTGGCCGCCGCGCACGCCCTTGGCACGCTGGGGTTGCAGGTGGTGCTGGTGGACAAGCAGACCACGCTCACCACCGCCGCCAAGGGTGAGGTGCTGCAACCCGGCGCGCTGGAGATCCTGCGGGACTGGGGCGTGCTGGCCCGGCTGTCCGAACACGGCGCGCTGCGGCTGTCCCGGCTGGTCGCGCGGGACCGGTTCGGCCGGACGCGGATGGCACTGGACTACGACCGGCTGCCCGGCGCCACCAACTGGCTGCTGGCGCAGGATCACCAGCTGATCCTGCGCTCGCTCGCCGAGGGACTGCCGGCGACCGTGCAACCGCGGCGCGGCGTCCTGGTCGAGCGCGCGGGCCGGGACGACACCGGCCGGGTCACCGGGGTGGTGCTGCGCGCCGGCGGGGTCGAGGAACAACTCGACGCTCGGCTGGTGGTGGCCGCCGACGGGGTGTCCTCCCGGCTGCGGCGGGCGGCGGGCACTTCCGGCGAGCGCACGGACTATCCACATCGGCTGGTCGCGCTGGACATCCCGCTGGCCGATGCCGACGACCTCGCGCCCGACTTCACCGCCTACGTCACCGAGCGTGGGCTGCGGCTGTGCTACCCGCTGCCCGGCGACCGGGCCCGGCTCTACGTGCAGACCGGACCGGACGAGCTGCGCGGCCTCGACCAGGCCGCGCTGCTGAACTGGACCGACCGGCTGGTGGACGAACTGCCGGCGCTGGCGGTGTTCGGCTCGGGCCTCGCGGCGAGCCTGGCGACCCGGCAGACCCTGCCGGTGTCCCGGTTCATCGCGAGCCGGCTGGCCACCCCCGGTCTGGCGCTGGTCGGCGAGTCCGGGCACGTCGTGCATCCGATGGCCGCGCAGGGCATGAACAGCGCGATCGTGGACGCCCACCAGCTCGCCTCGTGCCTGGGCGCCGCCGCCCGCGACCTCGGGCCGGCCGAGGTGGACACGGCGCTGGCGCGATACCACGACACGCGCCGGCCAGATCTGGTCCACATAGGACAGACAAGCCACAACGCGGCCCGGATGCTGACCGACCTGTCCTGGCTCGGTCGCACCCTCGGCCGGCGCGCGCTGCACCACACCGGAGCCAACCCCCGGCTGCGCGACACGGTCATGCACAACATGTCCGGACTCGGGATGCACCGGCTCACCCCGCTGGACCGACTGCACCAAATCGGCGTGCTGCCCGATCCACGGGCCGGCCGGACGCCGGACTGGGCCCCACCACCGACCCAGCCGCCGACGCCACGGACCGAGTCACCGCAGCCCCTCACCGACAAGCCCTGACCGAGAAGGAGAACGCGATCATGGATGCCCAGCCCGTCGAGGCCGACCCCACCGACGCCGACCTCACCACCACCCTGGCCACCCTCATCGACCTGGCGACCCCGTTCGCGGTGCGCACCGCGATCACCCTGCGACTGCCCGAACTCGTGGCCGGGGGCAGCACCCGGCTCGACGCGCTGGCCGACGCCTCCGGCGCGCACCAGGAGTCGCTCGGCCGACTGCTGCGCCACCTGGTGAGCATCGGACTGTTCACCGAGACCGCGCCACAGACCTACGGTCTGACCCCCCTGTCCCGGCACCTGCTCGCCGAGGACGGCACCTGGTTCCGCGGCTGGCTGAACCTGGAGAGCCCCGGCACGAAGATGGACCTCGCCTTCACCGGCATGTTGCACTCCATCCGAACCGGCCACTCCGCCTACGGCGCCGTGCACGGGGTGCCGTTCTGGTCGGACTACCAGGACAACGACGCGCTGCGGGAGTTCTTCGGCGGGGTGATGGCCGCCTACGCCTGGCAGACCGGGCCGGTGCTGGCCACCGAGTTCGACTGGACCGACGTGCGCACCGTGATCGACGTCGGCGGCGGCATCGGCGCGCTGTTGGCCGAGGTCCTTGCCGCGCATCCGCACCTGCGCGGCGAGGTGCTGGACCTGCCGCCGGTGGTGGCCGAGGCGAACCAGGCGCTACGGGAGGCGGGCGTCGCCGACCGAGCCGAGTTCGTGCCGGGCAGTTTCTTCGATCCGCTGCCTGCCGGCCGGGACGTCTACGTGGTCTCCCGCGTGCTGACCGACTGGAACGACGAGAACGCCGGCAAGATCCTGCGCCGGTGCGCCGAGGCCGCCGGCACGCACGGCCGCATCCTGATCGTGGAGGTACTGGCCGGCGATGACCACGCCAAGCGCAACACCTCCTTCGACCTCCAGTCACTGGTGCTGCTCGGCGGCCAGGAACGCTCCCCGGCGGACACCGAGAAGCTGGCCGTCGACGCCGGCCTGGTGGTGGCCAGGGGGCGACGCTGGCCGGGCGGGCTGGTGGTCATCGAGTGCATGTCCGCCGGCCGCGAGAACTGACCCACCACGCCGAGCGGCACCACCCCCTTCCCAACAGCAAAGGAACGGTCGATGACGGTCACCGCAGAATCCATTGTGGACGTACGCCCGATTTCCGGTGCGCTCGGCGCCGAGGTCCGCGGCGTGGACCTCGAACACCTCGGCGACGAGGTGTTCGCGCAGCTGCACGCGGCGCTGCTGGCACATCTCGTGCTGTTCTTCCCGGACGCGGTGGGGCTGACCCCGCAGGCGCACAAGGAGTTCGGCCGTCGACTGGGCAGCCTGGAGATCCATCCCTTCCTGCCCACACTCGACGGGCACGAGGAGATCGTGGTGCTCGACTCCGACCAGGGCGCCAAGGCCGACGTCTGGCACACCGACGTCACCTTCGCGCCGAGCCCGCCGATCGCCTCGATCCTCCAGATCGTGCGGTGCCCGGCCTACGGCGGCGACACCATGTGGAGCAACCAGTACCTTGCCTACCAGGCGCTGTCCGAGCCGATCAGGGACCTGTTGACCGGCCTCACCGCGCACCACGTCTTCGCGGTGCCTGGCGGTTCCTACCGCAGCGAGGCCGAACATCCGGTGGTGCGCACCCACCCGGTCACCGGCCGGCGCTCGCTGTATGTGAACCGGATGTTCACCACCCGCATCCCGCAGCTGCGCAAGGACGAGAGCGACCTGCTGCTCGGTCTGTTGTTCGGCATCTCCGAGCGTCCCGAGCACAGCTGCCGATTCCGCTGGCAGCCCGGCGCCATCGCGCTGTGGGACAACCGGGCCACCCAGCACCACGCGATCAACGACTACACCGAACGCCGGGTCGGCCAGCGGGTGACGATCCTCGGCGACGAACCGCACGGCGAGGCGCCGCGCTGGGCGCACCACGTGGACAACGCCAGCGCGGCGGCGGCGAGCAGGGCATGACCGCACCGGGACCGCGTTTCGTCGAACTCGACGACGGCCTCGGCTGCTACCTGCCGGAGGGCGCGGGAACCGACGAGATCGAGTTCATCCACGGCGAGATCTTCCGGGACAACTGTTACCTGCGCGACGGGCTGACCCTGCCCGATGAGCCGCTGGTCCTGGACATCGGCGCCAACGTCGGGCTGTTCACCCTGTACGTCAAGGGAATCCGGCCCGGCGCACGGGTGGTCGCGGTCGAGCCGATGCCCGCGACGTTCCAGGCGCTGCGCGCCACCATCGCTCATCACGGCTGTACCGGGGTGACCACGGTGCGCGCCGCGCTCGGCGCGCGCGCGGAATCGGCGGTGCCGTTCACCTTCTACCCCGACCAACCCGGCAACTCGACCCGGTATCCGGAGCAGAAGGCAGCCGCACGCGCCCTGCTCGCGCAACTGCCCGGCACGCGCGAGGACCACGAGCGCCGCGCTCGACTGGCAACGGACGGCGCCGAGGTCCGGCTGTCCGTGACCCGGCTGTCGGAGGTGCTGGCCGGCCTGACCCTGCCGGAGGTCATCGACCTGGTCAAGATCGACGTGGAGGGCGCGGAGGCGGAGGTGCTGGCCGGGATCGACGAGGCGGACTGGCGCCGGGTCCGGCAGGTCGTGGTCGAGGTGCAACAGTTGGGTCAGGACGGACCGGAAGTGCACGATATCCTTGCGCGGCAAGGGTTGGAGGTCAGCAGCGTGCCGGCCGACGGGATACTCGGGGCCCTGGGCACCGAGACCGTGTTCGCCCGGCGGCCGTGAGCGGAGGACCGAGGCCATGCGTCTGCTGTTGACCTGCCTGCCCTACTACTCGCATCTGCTGCCGCTGGTCTCGGTCGCCGGCGTCGCGCGCCGGGCCGGGCACGCGGTCGCGGTGGCGACCGCACCCGCGCTCGCCGAGCACCTCGCCGGGACCGGGATCGAGCATCTGCCGCTGCCGAACGTGCAGACCCTGGAGGAACTGCTGGCCGATCCGGCCTTCGCCGGCAGTCCCGGTATGCCGGGTGCCCGCGCGGAAACCGCACGGGAGCGGGCGCGGGCCAGGGCCAGGCCGGGACGGCTGACCCTGGCCAGGGCCGGGCCGCTGGCCGGCATCTTCGCCAGGGACGTCATCGACGCGGCGCGGCACTGGCGGCCGGAGGTGATCATACGGGAGGGCAACGAGTTCGGCGGCCACCTCGCGGCGCACCGGCTGGGGTTGCCCCAGGCCGTGCTGGACATCGCCCCGTTCAACGCGCGCCACCTGCCGTTCGTGCACGAATCCCTCAACGGCCAGCGCGTCGAACTGGGACTGGACCCGGTCGACGATCCGTGGTGGCCGAACCGGGGTCTGCTGGCCGGTCTCCTGCCCGCCGAGTGGTACCCGGACTCGCTGCCGGTACACCCGACCAGGTCCTACCGGGCCGAGGAGGTGGGCACCGGACTCGATCCCGCCTTCGCCGACCTGCCCGACGACCGGCCGCTGGTCCTCGCCGGGCTCGGCACGGTCGCCGCCAGCATCGTGCCGGAAGCACCGGAGCTGTTGACCGCGCTGGTCACCGCGCTCGCGCGGCTGCCATGTACGGCGGTGGTGTCGCTCGGGTCCGAATCGGCGGTCCGCGACTGGGCCGGCCCGCGCCCG
>CAJCJE010000550.1 GCA_903970565.1 Candidatus Melainabacteria bacterium
TGATCGGGCAGGTGTTCGACACCGATGCCGAGGGCGTCGCCACCGCCGTCGCGGCGGCCCGGCGTGCCTTCGATACCGGTGACTGGCCGCGCCGCACCCTGGACGAGCGCATCGCCGTCGTCGAGGCGCTGATGACCGCCATCGCCGAGCACACCGAGGAACTGGCGCAGTTGCAGACCGCGCAGATGGGCCTGCCCATCACCTGGGCTCGCGCGCTCGCCCGAGGTACCGGCCGCCTCGCTGGTGCCGCGATCGCCGGTGCCCGAACCTTGGAAACCGCCTACCTGCGTCGCGACGCGGTGGGCGCGGCACTGATCCGGCGCGAACCCGTCGGTGTCGTCGCCGTGATCCTGCCCTGGAACGGACCGCTCTCGGCGCTCGTCGGCAAGCTCGTACCCGCCTTGGTCGCCGGCTGCACGGTGGTGCTCAAACCCGCTCCCGAGACTCCCCTCGAAGCGCGGTTCGTCGCCGAACTCAGCGTCGCGGCCGGGCTGCCTGACGGCGTGTTCAACGTGGTCACCGGCGGGGCGCGGACCGGGGCGGCGCTCGTCAACTCACCAGGCGTGGATCGGGTGTCCTTCACCGGCAGTACCGGCACCGGGCGGCTGGTCGGCGAGACCTGCGGTCGCAATCTCACCCGCGTCGGGCTGGAACTGGGCGGTAAGTCCGCCGCCGTGCTGCTGCCCGACGCCGATCTCGATGTCGCCGTGCCCGAGGTGGTGATGGGTAACTTCTTCAACTCCGGCCAGATCTGCGTGGCCGTCTCCCGCGTGCTCGTCCCCGAGAGCCGGCACGAGGAGATCCTCGACGCGATCCTCGCGCGAACCAAGGACCAGGTCGTCGGCGATCCTCATGACGAGGCCACCACACTCGGCCCACTGGTCACCGCTCGTCAGCGCGACCGGGTCGAGCGCTACATCGCCGGGGCCCGCGCCGAAGGCGCCCGCGTGAGATTCGGTGGCGGCCGTCCGGCCCACCTCGACCGCGGCTTCTACGTCGAACCGACCGTTCTGGACGGCGTCACCAGCGCGATGCGGGTGGCTCGCGAGGAAGTGTTCGGGCCGGTCATGTCCGTGCTCAGCTACACCGACGAGGCGCACGCCGCCGCCATTGCCAACGAATCCGACTACGGCCTGCACGGCGCGGTGTTCACCGCTGATCCCGAGCACGGGCTCGCGTTCGCCCGTGGCGTCGCCGCCGGCTCGGTATCGATCAACCGTTCAGGTCTCACCCCCGGCACGCCCTACGGCGGACTCAAGAGTTCCGGTTTCGGGCGCGGTCAGGGACGTGAGGGCGTCGAGGCGTTCCTGGAGTACCGCTCCTACGTGCTGCCCTCGGACTACGCCGACCGGCTCGAGGCCGAGGGCGTCCCCGTCCGCTAACCCATCGAGCGAGAGGTCGCACCATGCACCGAGGCTATGCCGAAGCCCCCTGGGGACAGATCCACTATCGGGAAATCGGGCACGCCCAGGCACCGGCGGTGCTGCTCTACCCCAACCGTCCCCGCAGCGGAGTGATCTACGAGCGGTTGGCCGCGCTGTTGGCCGACCGATACCACGTGCTGGTCATCGACCCACCCGGCTTCGGCGGCTCCGACCCGCTGCCCGGTCACTTCGAGGTGCCCGACCTGACCGGCGCCGTCCTCACCCTGCTCGACGATCGAGGCGTCGAGCAGGTGCGGATGTCCGGCCATCACACCGGCGCCACCATCTGCCTCGATCTCGCCGCCACCCATCCCGAGCGAGTGGTCGCGATCGCTCCGTCCGGCACGCTGCTGCTGACCGACGAGGAGCGCGCCGGGCGCATCGACGGCTCCGCCTTCGCGCCCGCGGCCGGCAACCCACCGAGGGAGGACGGCAGTCACCTGCGGGCCTACCTGAACAAGTTTCCGCCGCAGGGAGATGAGGACCTGGCTTTTCTCAACGACGTGATCATCGACAACCTGGTCAGCGAGCCGCATCAGATGACCTCCGCGCAGGCCGTCTACCGCTATCCGGAACGGGAGCGGATGACCGGAATCACCGTGCCGACGCTGTTCGTGCAATCCGTCGGGCCTGGTGAACCGGACACGCTACAGCGCGCCGACGAGGTGCTGGGCCTCATCCAGGGCAGCCGGATCACCTACGTCCACGGTGGCGACGTGCATTTCATCCATCACCGGGCGGCCGAGGTCGCGTCCGTGCTGCACGAGTTCTTCGCGAGCGTCGACACCGTGGCCCACGCATGAAGGCCGCCGTCCTGGAGGCCGTCGGGTCGCCGCTCGTGCTGGCGGAGCTGGCGATCGACGAGCCAGAGCCCGACGAGGTGCTGTTGCGCGTCGCCGCAGCGGGCGTGTGCCATTCCGATCACAACCTCTACGTCGGCAACCTGCCGGGTGCACTCCCGCTGGTACTCGGGCACGAGGTGTCGGGCGTGGTCGAGCGCGTCGGGTCGAATGTCGGCGGCCTGCGGGTGGGTGACCGCGTCGTCACCTGCCCGTCGGGTTTCTGCGGGCGCTGCCGCTGGTGCATGAGCGGGCACCTGCATCTGTGTCTCGACAAGAACCGCACCAGGCTCGATGGCCACCAGCCGCGCCTGACGCGCGACGGCGAACCCGTCACGCCGTTCGTCGGTCTCGGCGGATTCGCCGAGCAGATGCTGGTACACCACAGCTCCGTCGCGACCGTACCCGCCGAGCTGCCGCTCGACCTGGCCGCGCTGTTGGGCTGCGCCGTCATCACCGGATTCGGCAGCGTGCTCAATACCGCGCGCGTACGGCCCGGCCAGACCGTCGCCGTGATCGGCTGCGGCGGAGTCGGACTCAATGTCGTGCAGGCGGCCCGCTACGTCGGCGCGTCGCGGATCATCGCGGTGGACCGGTTGTCGGCGAAACTGGCGAGGGCGAGCGCCTTCGGCGCCACCGACGTCGTCGACGCCGGCGCCACCGACCCGGTCCAGGTCGTTCGGGAGCTGACCGGCGGCGGCGTGGACCACGCTTTCGAGGTGGTCGGTCGCGGCACCACCATCGAGCAGGCCTTCGGGATGCTCGGGCTGCGCGGAACGGCCACCGTGGTCGGTGTCGCCCGCCCCGACGATCGGGTCACCATTCCCGCCCTCGCGTTGCTGTCGGAGAAGCGGCTACAGGGCGGTCAGATGGGATCGAGCCGGTTTCCGCTCGATGTCGCGCTGCTCGCGCGGCTCTACCTCGATGGCCGAATCCAACTTGACGCCCTGGTGTCGGAGCGGATCGGACTCGACGACGCCGACACCGCCCTGCGGACCATGAACGACTCCACGGGCGCCCGTTCCGTGATCACCTTCCCGGGAGTGCTCCAGTGAACGAGGATGACCCGACAGCGGGCTCGGGACATCGTGGACGCGACATCACCATCGGACGCTTCGGACGCATCGATGCTGAGGAGGATCACCGTGCCACCGGCCCGACCGACCCACGATCAGAGTGCCCGCCTCGACTTCTTCGAGGGCGCCCGATCCTTCACCTACCGCGAGATCGTCGCCCCGCTGCTGGCCGAGTACCCGGCGCGGGCCGCCGCCGCAGGCATTTCGCCGTCCACCAAGGAAGAGGCGGGGGCGCTCTACACGGCTGACCCGCGATACCTCTTCGCCTGCGGAATCCAGCGCAACGCCCAGCGGATGACCTGGCACACGGCCGCCGAGTCGGTGCACCGTGACGGCGATGGCCTTGCGGGGGAGTTGGCCACATCCGCTGGGCCGGGACTCGAACTCGACCCCGGCCTTGAGCTGCCCGCCTGGTACACCCGGCACACCCGTGAGGGCCGCGACGACATCCACCTCGTGCCCGGTGGGTACTGGGGTGACCAGCTGATCGGTGCCGTCTACGACCGCGGCGGCGCGGCCTACCGACTTGCGTGGCGCGGAGGCTACGACGCACGGCCCGGCGCGCTGCACGCATTCGTCCGGTACGCTGCCGGGGCCGCGAACCCAGCACGGGTGCTCGACCTCGGCTGTTCGTTCGGCGGCCTCACCCGCGTGGTGCACGCGGTGCTGCCAGACGCCCAGGTCACCGGCATCGACCTCTCGGCGCCCGCGCTGACCTACGCCCACCACCTCGGCCCCGACACGATCACCTATGCCCAGCGCGACGCGGAGCGCACGGGTTACCCGGATGGTTCGTTCGATCTGGTCACGGCTTTCCTGCTGCTGCACGAGGTGCCCGACGACGTGCGGGCATCGATCATGGCCGAGGCGTTTCGGCTGCTCGTGCCGGGCGGCCTGGTCGCGTTTCTCGACATCCCGCCCTACTCGGCGCTCGACCCCGCGCGGGCCTGGTTCGAGAGCTTCGACGGCCGAGGAAACGGCGAGAACTACTGGGAGTGCTTCCTGGCCAGCGATTTCCCGGAGTTGCTGCGCTCGGTCGGCTTCGTCGATGTGCAGGACGGCGCGCTCGATTTCGACGAACCCGACTACTGGGGATCGTCGGCGCTGTGGCGCGAAGGCTCGTTCGATCCGGTGCACCGCTGGGTGACGACGGCGGTGAAGCCGTGAGCGAGCGTGCGAGTGAACCATCGATACTGAGCGAGCGTGCGAGTGAACCGTCGACTGTGCGGGGTCGGGGCGACGTGGTGATCGACGGCGCCTACCGATCCCTGCCCGACGAGGTGAGCGACCGACTGCTCGCGCTGTGCACAGCCCTGGCCGCCGAGGTATGGACCACCCGCGACCGGCTGCGGCTGGTCGAGTCAGCCCTGGCCCGTTCGGATGTCACGCTCGACATCGACGGCGTGCGGGACACTCCCGAGCAGCTCGACGCCATGCGCGTGGACCGGGACGCTTTCGTGGCTCGGGTCCTCGGCCCGATCGCCGCCCCGGCCCCGCCCCCCGCCTGAGCGTCCTGGTCGTCTCCCGAAGCGAGAATCATTGGCCGAGTTGTACTGTCCCTATTTTGCCCAACTGAGCAGGGCTGACTTCGGATTTTGGCGAGTTCGTGATTTCCGGGTCCGGTGTCGTCAGAGGGCGACCAGGCTGGGGTGGTAGTCGCGCAGGGCCTCGTCGTGGGACGGAGCGCCGCTGGTGGCGAAGTGCGCTGGGTCGACCGTGTCGAACACCTCGCCCTGGCGGGCCGACTCGTGGAACACTCGGGTGGTCCTCGGTATGCGGGCGCGTTCGTAGGCGGCGATCGCCTCGGCGGGGGTGGCCAGTTCGGTGAACGTCCTGGTCAGGATCGCGGCGTCCTCGATGGCCATAGCCGCGCCCAGGCCCAGGAACGGCAGCATCGGGTGGGCGGCGTCGCCCAGCAGCACCACTGGTCCTCGGCTCCAGTTCGTGAGTGGTGGACGCTGAAACACTCCCCACCGAGCGAGCGAGTCCCGCGGGGCTCGTTCCATCAGGGCAAGCACGTCGGGATGCCATCCGGGGAACGCGGCCAGCAGCTCGTTTCGGGTCGCGGGGCGGTTCCAGCCTTCTTCGGTCCATCGGTCAGTCGTGCACAGCGCGACGCAGTTGAGTACCGAGCCGTCGGCCACCCGGTAGCGGTTGAAGGTGGCCCCTTTCCCGACATAGACCGCAGCTGGTCCGGCTCCGAGGAACGGGGCGCCGACCTCGGCGGACAGCAGAAAGCGATAGGCCACGCGGCCGGTGAACACCGGCGCCCCGTCGCCGAGCAGGCTGGTCCGCACCGCCGAGCGCACGCCATCGGCGCCGATCACCACGTCGGCGCCGATGGCGGAGCCGTCGGCCAGCCGCACCGTTGCGTCGGGCTCGGCAGCGACGACTCGCTGCCCGAGCCGGATCGTGCCGGGCGCAAGCGTTTCCACGTGCCGGGCGAGCAGCGCGTGCAGTTCGGCCCGCAGCAGGTGGCCTTTGCTCAGTCGGGCTGACGGGCGGTCCGGGGCTCGGCCTTCGACAAGCACCTCGCCCGTGGCGAAGTGCAGGGTCGGGAAAGCGGGTGTGCGTGAGATGGCTGCCTCGACATCATCGGCCACGCCGAGTAGGTCGAGGCTGCGCATGGCGCCGGGGGAGACGGTGAGCCCGGCCCCCACCTCCGTGAGTTCCGGGGCGCGCTCGAGCACTGTCACGTCGAAACCGGCCCGCACCAACCCGAGTGCTACCGCGAGGCCGCCGATGCCGGCCCCGACCACTACGACACGTTGTCGCCCGTCCATCAGACCCGCTTTCGAAGGAACTGCGAAAATACCAGCTGGAGCTGGTGATGTGAATACATCAGAGGTATATTCGGGCGATGTTGGTGACCTCCGTACCGCCGGCGCCGAGTCCTGCGGCGCAAGCCGTCCTCGACCGGCCCCACCAGCTTCTCATCGGTGCCGATCGTCGTGACGGCGACGCGGAGTCGATCGTGGTCGAGAACCCGGCGCGCGAGATACCGATTGCTTCCGTGGCCGGGGCGGGTGTGCGGGACGTCGATGCGGCCGTGGCCGCTGCCAGGGCCGCGCTGAACGGGCCGTGGAGCCGAACGTCGGGACGCGACCGCGCGGCGGTGCTGTTCCAGTTCGCCGATCTGCTCGACGCCGATGCCGAGCGCGTTGCCGAGGTGATGACGCTGGAGGGCGGATTTCCGCTCGCGTCGACCACCCTCGTGGTGCGCAACCTGGCCGTCGAGCTGTTCCGGTACTACGCAGGCTTCGCCACCAAGATCAGGGGCGACGCCTTCGAGCCCAGCTTTGGCGGGTTGCGCGGCGAACTGGAGATCATCGCGGCGACCCTGCGGGAGCCGGTCGGGGTGGTGGGCGCGATCGTGCCCTGGAACGCGCCGGCCGGCATGATCGCGCTCAAGCTCGCTCCCGCCCTGGCCGCTGGTTGCACGGTGGTACTCAAGACGGCTGAACTGGCCCCGTTGACCGGTGCGCTGATGGTGGAACTGCTGATGGAGGCGGGGCTGCCGCCCGGGGTGGTGAACCTGCTGCACGGGCTGGGCACCGAGACCGGAGCCGCGATG
>CAJCJE010000551.1 GCA_903970565.1 Candidatus Melainabacteria bacterium
CAGCCGGTGTCGGCGAACAGGGCGTAGTCGAAGCGCGGGATGACGCCGTCGCAGGCGAGCAGCAACACCGTGGTGCTCTGGACCCCGGCGCCCAGCGACAGCAACCGCAAGGCCGGGCCGGGCGCTGGGTTCGGAACGTGACTGGTCATGCCGCGTTCGCCTCCCACCGGTCTCCATCGCACTCGGCGGTGGTATCGCCGAGGAGCGCGGCGAGGTCGTTCAGCAGCAACGCGACCGCGTGCGCGGCCTGCTGTGGGACGACGCCGTTGCCCAGCGCGCGCAGTTGCGCGGTGCGGGGCAGTCCGAGGTCGGTGACCCAGCCGGGTTCGAGTCCTTGTAGCCATTCCACAAAGGCCGGAGCCAACACCGGGCGGCCATGTCGACCGGGCTGGGTGGGAGACGGCGCGGGCCGGCCGAGGACCTGTTCCCACCGCCGGATCGCCGTCGTGTAGTCGCCCCAGTCCACCTTGGGACGACCCGCTGACAGCTCGTGGTCGGTCGGGTCGACGACGGCTACGAGATGGCGTTGCCGGTCTGCGGAGGCACCAGTCGCATGACCGCTGAGGGCAGCATCAGGTCGCCCTTGGAGCCGCGTTGCGCCGGGCAGCCCTTCGTGCCGTCGGTCGCCCGCGGTGTCGGCAGGAACGCCTCGGGGTCCACCAACGGAAGCACCTGCTGGGACAACGGTGGCCGGAACCCCGCGCCCGCCCGAAGTCCCGCCGTGCCAGTGTCCGACGCCCTCGGCGTCGGTAGCAGCCGGGCTTCGTCGGGCAGCGACGGCCCACCGGTCTGCGTCCGATGCGTGCAGTTCTTCGCGTCCGACGCGGTCGGTGTCGGCAACAGCCGCACCTGGTCCAACAACGACGGACCACCTTGTCTGCTCGCGGCCGAGATGCCGTTGGACGAACCGTCGTGCGCGGTCGGCGTCGGCAACATCTCCGTCTCCGCCAGGCTGGGAGCGGGGGCGCGGCCAGGCACAGAGGAACACTCGCTCGCGTCGGTGTGCCGCGCCGATGTCGGCGGCGCGGACGCTACGCCACGCCGCGTCATACCCTGCTTCGGCCAGGTCGCCGAGTACACGGTGCAGACCGCCATTGCGCCAGCGAAGCGCGGCGACGTTCTCCACAAGGACACTGTTGACTGCACTAACGAGTCGATCATTCACAGTGAGCTGATCACGAGAGATCGCCGAACGGTGTAGGAGAGGTTGTTGGTGGAGAACCTGGAGCCGGGTGCCGGCCGTGATGTGGCCGGGATTCGGCTGCCCGTTGTGGGCAGTGTCGTGCCGACCGAGGGAGTGGGCTTGCCGTTCGCCGTGGTCGACGCGACGGGCAAGGAAGTCGAGCCGATCTCGGAGTTTATGCGGGAGATGTCGGCCGGCGACATGCCCGACTCGTCGTGCCGCTCCTACGCCTTTGACCTGCTGCGCTGGTGGCGTTTCCTGGCCGCGATCCAGGTCGAGTGGAACCGAGCGCAACGCGTGGATGTGCGGGATTTGGTGCTGTGGCTGCGGCACGCCCGTAACCCGCAGCGTGTGCGCACTCGGCTGGGTGCTCCGGCTGCCGGGTCGGTCAACGTGCGGACCGGCAAGCCGTACCTGGCCGAGGGCTACGCTCCACGCACGATCAACCACCAACTGTCGGTGCTGAAACAGTTCTACGACTTCCACCTCCGGGCGGGCCGCGGGCCGTTGGTCAACCCGGTTCCGGCGGCCACGCGCGGCGGAACCCGGCCGGGCGCGCACGGCAACCCGCTCCATGAATTCGTGTTGTATCGGCGAGGCGCTTACCGGCAGAAGGTCCCCGAACAGGCACCGCGGGTCGTGGACGACGCGTTGTGGAACGAGTTGTTCGCGGCGATGACCAGCCACCGGGACCGGGCCATCCTGGCGACCTACATCTCCAGCGCGGCACGGGCCAGCGAACTGCTGGGCATGCGCTGCGGGGACCTGGACTTCGGCCGACAGACCATCAGCGTGATCGGCAAAGGCACCCGCACCTGCCAGACCATCCCGGCGTCGCCGGACGCCTTCGTGTGGATCAGGCTGTACCTGGCCGAAGGCCACGTCGCACCGATCGAGGAGCCGCTGCCGGCGGACGCCCCGTTGTGGGTGACTCTGCGCGGGCCGCGAAAGCCGCTGAGCTACTGGGCGATGCGAGCGGTGCTCAACCGCGCCAACTACCAGCTCGGCGCGAACATCACCCTGCACGACTTGAGGCACACCTGCGCGGCGCGGATGATGGCCGATCCGCACATGGCCATCACCGACGTGCAGGCCGTGCTGCGGCACAAGAGCCTGGCCACCACCGGCATGTACGGCACCGTGCAGCTGGACGAGCTGATCAACCGGACGCTGGAGCACCACGCGCGCCGCGCCGCCCCACCGCCGCCCCGGCCGCATCCCGCATACAACACCGCAGATCTGGCCGTGCTGTTCGGCGAACAGGCCGGGTGAACCATGACAGGCACCGGACACACGGTCACCGCCGTGCGCAAGACCCCGGTCGTGGCGCCGCCGCCGACTCAGCCGGCCGTCAACCGAGCCAGGCTCGGAGCATGCGTCACCGAGTTGCGCGACGCTGAGTTCGAGGACTTGGTGTCCGCCAGCCTGCGCGTCCTGCCGGACGCCGACCGAGGCCGGATCAACCGCCGCCGCGCAGGGCTGCGCACGGTCACGACCTGGCTGCTGGCGTTCGACGGCCAGACCTGGCAGCAACGCTGGGTCGCCAGCGGGATCGACACAAGCGGGCGCGCGTGGAGCGAAGAACCCAGCCGCACCCGTCGCGACCTGCTGGTCAAAGGTGCCGAGATGCTGATCTGCTGCGGTGTGCTGCACCCGGACTACCCGTGGCTGCTGGGCACCGGGTTCAACTCGCTGTTCGGCACCTACCAGCGTGCCTGCGACCCGGCCGGGTTCGCCCGCGTCCGCGAGGCCTTGCGCGCCCAAGGAACCGGGGACGGCGTCGCGCACGACGCGCTGTATCACCTGGCGCGGATCAGGATCGCCACCGCCAAGCGGCTGACCAACATCACCGCGGAGGATGTGCTGGACTGCCAGTACGCCGTCCGGGCGCGGCGGAAGCCCTG
>CAJCJE010000552.1 GCA_903970565.1 Candidatus Melainabacteria bacterium
CGTCGGTGCTCGAGGAGTTCAGCGCAACGCTTGCCCCCGACCTTGCGACCTCTTTTTGAACGCGTTCTGACAGTTCGCTGGATGCGCCCTGGGAATACGGTCAGCGGCGACTACGGTTTGGCCTAAGCTGACGACCAGCAACGATGACTTCGAGGCGCGGGCTGGCGCGTCCAATAAATTGGACATTGCGTCGGTTTATTGCACTACGCGCCATTTGCGAGCTTGCACACTTCAATATTTGGGGCGAATTTCTCGGTTTTGGTTTCGGGCTTAGATTCTCTTAGTGTAGGTTCAGTCTCCACTGAGCGATTCGAACGGGGAGAGAAGGGGGGCCGCCGTGCAGGCTGCTTCGCGTGCGTATGTCCTGGCAGCTGCGGCGCTGGCGGCGACCAGCGCTGTTGTCGCTTTGCCCGCCCCGCAGCCTTCGCAGCCGTCCCAGCCCCCCGTCCGCAGTATCGAGACGCGTCTCGTCGACGCCGACTCGGTTCTCAACATTCCGGTCAACCTGTTCGACGACATCCTGAACATTCCGTCCACTGAGGTCGGAGGATTCAATGTCCTTGGGGATTCGCTGTTGTTCAGCGGGGACTGGTGGGTTCCCAGCGCCACAAACCTGTGGGGTACCGACCCCGGCGACCTGGGGCACTACATGGGTCTGATCGACGTGTTGATCCCGTTCCAGCAGATCTCCGGTCAAGACCAGCCTGAAGTCGATCCCACGCTTGACGCGTCCGGCCTGGAAGGGCTGGCGCAGCAGATCGGGTTGCTGGCGGCCGCCGAGCTTCCGGTGAGCTCCTCCTGCGACGCGGAAACCTGCTTCCCGATGACCCCGTCGAACGTCATCACCGGCAGCACGGGTTTTGACCGAGACATCGGCTTCTTTGAAGCCTTCACCGGCCAGGCCACAAACTCAGAGGGCGAACCATTCGGACTGTTCTCGAACTGGTTCCAGGTACCGCTGTCGGAGCTGACCAGCGGCACGTACACGTTCGGTAGCGGCGACACAGGACTCGTCGACCCCAGCCCCAACGCCACCAATGGCGGTGGGGTGTTGGGCGAGTTCGGCTTCCCCGGCACAACCGGTGACGGCACCACCGCCGGCGACG
The DNA here is from genome assembly GCA_903970565.1 of Candidatus Melainabacteria bacterium. GTDB lineage: Bacteria > Actinomycetota > Actinomycetes > Mycobacteriales > Pseudonocardiaceae > CAJCJE01. The sequence continues at coordinate 1,107 of CAJCJE010000552.1, forward strand.
TGCCGTGGGCCGGCGACACGTACACGCTGAACCTGTTCGGTCCCTTCGAGAACTTCTACGACAGCCTGTTGGCGACGCCCTCGACCTCGGGCATCGACGGCACCGGCATCGACCTGCCGAGCCTGACGGACATCGGCCAATCTCTCCAGACCTTCGCCGCGGGTTTAGTTGTCGCCTTCGATCCGTATGTCGAGGGGAGCCCCGCTTGCCCGGCGGCGTGCGACCTGCCCCAGGCCGACACCCAGTTGGCGCTGGTGCAAGACATCCTCAACTGGGATCCGTCCAACACGACGGTTGCGCAATGGGTGGCTGACTTCCCGGACAACAACGCAACGACCGTCGAAGCCGAAGATGCCGTCACGCTGTTGCAGACGGGTCAGTACAACCTGACTCCGGACCAACTGGCGACATACGACGCGGACCTGGCCGCCATCAACCCCGAACTGCCCGCCCTGTACACCAACGACGGGATCGTGACCGACCCCAACTACCTGGCGTTCGCGGACGGCACGACGACAACCTTCGATCCCACGTATGGCGGCTACAACCCCGAGCTGGTCGCGCAGGACTACCTGACGCTGCTCACCAACAACGAGTGGAACTTCTCGTCGCTGGAAAACGTCAATACCGTTGGGTTCCTCCTCGATCCGGCACAGGGAGACCCAGGTCTGTCGGCTGCCGCCGAGCCGGCCGCCGCGACGGATCTGAGCAGCAGCCTCGACCCCTCGCTGTCAACGGATCTGAGTACTCTGCTAGCAAGCCTCGGCACGACAGTGGGTGCAGACACCCTGAGCCAGCTGACCGCCGAGATCAGCGCCCAGCTCGCTGCGGACCTCGCCGCCGTTGTGCCGCAGTCTCTGCTGGGCTTGTTCTAAGCACCACGTTTCGGACGCAACTGTCGGACCCTCAGCGCAGTGCTTTGCACGGCGTGCGTTGGCGCGCGGCGATTCTCAGCCCTTGAGGGCCTGCATCATGATCCGATCCCACATCCGGTCGCTCAGTAGCGCTCGCGCGAGTACAGAGGCTTTCCCGGAAGCCCCAACGATGTAGCGGGGTTTGGGATTCTTGGCCTTGACGACGCGTACCACCGTGCGGGCCACCGTATCGGCACTGACAGTCAAACCCTTCGCTGTGGCCAGCCTGCGGGTGGTCTCGGAATAGCGAATCTTGAAGTCGCCGTAGGGATCGTCGTCGGGATAGGAATGCTCGGTCTCGAATTGCGAACTGACGAATGGCGTTCGCACCCCGGTGGGGTCGATCAACACGACGCGAACACCGAATGGCGCCGCCTCGGCGCCCATCGACAGCGAAAGAGCCTCAATGGCGTATTTCACCGTGTGATAGGCGCCGGCGCCCGGGCTGGTGAATCGTCCGCCGGTGCTCCCGATCGTGACGATCCTGCCGTAACCCTGCGCGCGCATCGTCGGCAACACTGCCTGCGACAAATGAAGTGTGGCAACCACATTGGTTTCGAAGAGGTGCCGCAGTTCGCTCAGCTCCACCTGCTCGAGCGGGCGGGGGAGCGGGTAACCGGCGCTGTTGACCAGAACGTCGACACCGCCGTGCCCGGCGTTGATCTCCTCGACGAGTCGATCCACGGCGGCCTCATCGGTAACGTCGAGAGAACGGGCCTGTAAACCACTCGAGCGCAACGTATTCAACGCCTCGGGATTGCGGCCGGCCGCGAAGACCGTGTAGCCGCGCTCGTGCAGACGGTGGGCGGTGGCCTCGCCGATGCCGCTCGTCGCACCCGTAACCAGCGCGACCGGTTTGGATTTCAAGGGAGCGATCGAATGTTAGAAGGACAGGAAGCCAAGCGAACCCTGGAAGAAGTCGGCGAGTTCCGTTGCCATGCTGGGCAAATAAGCACTGAGTTCACTCGCCAGAGGGTTCGTCGAGTCGGCCAGATCAGTGGCCAGTAGGTTGGCCGACTCGGTCGCGTCGGCCAGCGCTGCGGTGTCGGACGTGGCCGTCAGGGCACCAGACTGCAGGTCCGCGACATCCGGCACGTACGGATAAAGATCCGCAAGGGCCGTCAGGTCGGATTGTGGCAGGACCCCCATATCGACCAAGGTGGCAATCATGCCCTGGTCAGCCCCAGCGTCAAGATAGCCGTCGACCACGCGCGTGTCGATGTCCGGGGATGTCGAGTCCGCGGCTGTGGCGACATCCGCGTCGCCCGTCCAGTTGTAACCCAAGTCGACGAGTACCCGCATATCGGGTTGGATCATGTCCGCGTAAGTCGATTCCGCGCCTGGCGCGTCACGGAGGCCGTTCAACAATGGGAGATCCTGGGTGGGAATGATGTAGTAGTCCGTGTTGACGTCGGCCGAAGATGTAGGTTCCTGCACTGCCCCCGCGAGCTCTGCGGGGGTGAAATACGCTGGCCAATCGGTCAGCAGGTAGGGATGCAGGTCGATGTAGCCGTCTGCGGCGTTGAGGTCCGCCAGGAGGTTGCTGTCGTACTGCGGGAAGTCGGAAGCCCCGCTGTATTCGATGCTGTAGATGTCGGTGGCGTACGGTGTGTCCGACGGAGTTGCGGGAAGGGTTACGCCGCCGGCACCCGGGAAGCGCGTGAAAAATCCGCCGTCGGGAGTGTTGAGGTTCTCGGCGAGAACGAAGGCCAGACCAGACGAGTCGGGGTTTCCCTCGGCTGCGAGGTTGATCAATTCCTGGGTCTCGATCGCGGTGCTCATCGAGTAGCCGACAACAACGACGTCGGGGTTGGTGCTCGCGTCGAGTTGCGTATTGATCGCCGTGTTCAGATCAGAGACGCCCTCGGTGAGCCCGGAGTCGTAATCGGTCTCGGGCGTGTACACGCTGAGCGGGTCGCTGACGACGTTGTACGTTGGCTGACCCGCAAAATATGCAGGCGAGGCATCGACGTATGTGCCGATCACTTCCTGCATGTAGGTGGCATCCGGCTGGGGCAGGAATGCGTGGCCCAGGACCAACGCCGTGTAGTCCGGGGGGTCGTCTGCCAAAGCCGGTGCGGCGTTGAGCATCGACACCCCATCGAGAAGAGCGACACAGGCGCCCGCCAACAGACCGAAACCCACCCCACGGGTTTTCCACCGTGTCATCGAACCCCAATTCAAAGTCGTCGCCCCCAGTTCGCTAGCTATAACCTACTATCTCTGACTCCTCCGTACGTGTTCTCGGCCTTAACACTTGGCGGGAGTGCGGGCCAGCCGTTTCATGTTTCCGCTATCAGCAAGCCGGGTAAGGTCCACCGCGTGTCCCTTCCGGTACCAGCAGAAACTCGCGCGGCAGTCGTCACCGGCGCGTCGTCGGGTATTGGCGAGGCCATCGCCGTGGAGTTGGCGCGGCGTGGCTATCGGCTGGTGTTGGTGGCTCGACG
>CAJCJE010000553.1 GCA_903970565.1 Candidatus Melainabacteria bacterium
CGCCCCGCACCCGCATCAGCGCCCCTCCTCGATCCGACCCCGGACACCCCATCGTCGTCGCCCGGCTGTGTGAAGCCGGTGATTCGCTCGCTAGTCCGGCCACTCCGGGGCGCGTTTCGCCAGGAACGCGGCCATGCCCTCCTTCGCGCCGGGCAGCTGCGAGGCGGCGGCCATCACCTCGACGGCGATCGTGTAGGCGTCGGCCTCCGGCCGGTCCAGCTGGGCGTAGAGGGTGCGCTTGCCCAGTGCCTTGCTCGCCCGGCTGCCTCGGGTCGCCCTGCCCAGCAGGTCGGCGACGGCCGCGTCGAGTTGCTCGTCGGGTACGACCCGGTTGACCAGGCCCCAGCTCTCCGCGGTCGCGGCGTCGATCGGGTCACCGGTCAGTGCCAGCTCCAGCAAACGTTTGCGGCCGATCGCCCGCGCCACCGGGACGGCCGGGGTGTGGCAGAACCAGCCGCCCTTCCCGCCGGGCAGCGCGAACCCGGCGGAGGCCGCGGCGACCGCGAGGTCGCAGGAGGCCACCAGCTGAGCGCCGGCCGCGGTGGCCAGGCCGTGCACCCTGGCGATCACCACCTGCGGCACGGATTCGATGGTGCGCATCAGTTCCGTGCACAGGGTCAGCAGTTCGCGGACGCCGGAGAGATCCCGAGCGGCGACGTCGGCGAAGTCGTGGCCGGCGGAGAACACCGGCCCGGCCCCGGCCAGCACGATCCCGGTCGCGGCCGACTCGCCGACCACGCGGAACGCGGCCAGCAGCTCACCAAGATGCTCGGCGGAGAGCGAGTTCCGCCGAGCGGGCCGGTTCATCGTGATCGTCGCGGTGTCGCCGTCCCGGTCGAGCAGGATGTGCTCGTATTCGGCCTGCGTCGCAGTCATGCCCTCGACGTTAGCCGCCGCACCGGCGCCCTGGATATCCATCCGGCGGCGGTGCGCCCGCTCAGTTGCCGGGGTCGGTCCCGCCGTGCGCTTCCAGGATCACGTCGACGATCTCGGCCATCATCTCGGTCAGCCGGTAGTCCTTCGGCGTGAACACCCGCGCCACCCCGAGTTCGCGCAGGGCGGCGGCGTCCTCCGGCGGTACGATCCCGCCGACGATGACCGGGATGTCCTCGGCGCCGGCGGCCCGCAGCCCGGCCAGCACCGCCGGCACGACCTCCATGTGCGAACCGGACAGCACGGACAGCCCGACCACGTGCACGCCCTCCTGCACGGCGGCCGAGGTGATCTGCGCCGGGGTGAGCCGAATGCCCTGGTAGATCACTTCGAAGCCGACGTCGCGGGCCCGGACCGCGACCTGTTCGGCCCCGTTGGAATGGCCGTCGAGGCCGGGCTTGCCGACCAGGATGCGCAGCCGCTGCCCGATCGACTCGGCGGCCCGCCTGACCTTCTCCCGGACCTGCCCGATCTCCTCGTCCGCCTCGCCGCCCGGATTCGCGCCGGCAACACCGGTCGGCGCGCGGTATTCGCCGAACACCTCGCGCAGCACGCCGGCCCATTCCCCGGTGGTCACCCCGGCCCGCGCGCAGCCAATCGTCGCGGTCATCAGGTTCGCCTCGGTCTTGGCCGCATCGCGCAGACCCGCCAACGCGGCGTGCACCGCGTCGTCGTCGCGCTCGGCCCGCCACCGGGTGATGGCGGCGACGGCCTCCTTCTCCACGATCGGGTCGATGGTCTCGATCGCCTTGGCGCCCTCGGCCTGTAGCGGGCTCGGTTCGGTGGTGTCGAACCGGTTCACCCCGACCATCACGTCCGCGCCGGACTCCAGTCGACGGCGTCGCTGCGCCAGCGAGTTGACCAGCTGGGACTTCATGTAGCCGTTCTCCACCGCCGCGACCGCGCCACCCATCTCGGCGACCCGCTCGATCTCGGCGCGGGCACCGGTCAGGATCTCGTCCACTTTGGCGCGGACCACCGGGGAACCGTCGAAAAGGTCCTCGTACTCCAACAGATCGGTCTCGTAGGCGAGCACCTGCTGCATCCGCAGCGCCCACTGCTGGTCCCACGGGCGGGGCAGGCCCAGCGCCTCGTTCCAGGCCGGCAGCTGCACCGCGCGTGCCCGCGAGCCACGGGAGAGGGTGACGGCCAGCATCTCCAGCACAATGCGCTGCACGTTGTTCTCCGGCTGCGCCTCGGTCAGACCCAGCGAGTTGACCTGCACGCCGTAGCGGAACCGGCGGGCCTTCGCGTCGGTGATCCCGTAACGCTGCCTGGTCAGCTCGTCCCAGAGTTCGGTGAACGCGCGCATCTTGCACATCTCTTCGACGAAGCGGACCCCCGCGTTGACGAAGAAGGACATCCGCGCGACCACGTCGGACCTGCGCTCCTCGGGGACCTGCCCGGTGCTGAACACCGCGTCCAGCACGGCGATCGCGGTACTGATCGAGTAGGCGACCTCCTGCACCGGGGTCGCCCCGGCCTCCTGGAGGTGGTAGCTACAGATGTTGATCGGGTTCCAGCGCGGCACGTTGCCGACCGTCCAGGCGATCATGTCCGCGATCAGCCGCAGGCTCGGTCCCGGCGGGAAGACGTAGGTCCCCCGCGACAGGTACTCCTTGATGATGTCGTTCTGGGTGGTGCCGGCCAGGGCGGAGCGCGGCGCGCCCTGCTTTTCGGCGGCGGCGATGTAAAGCGCCAGC
>CAJCJE010000554.1 GCA_903970565.1 Candidatus Melainabacteria bacterium
GGGGTTCTTCGACCGCCTTGAGCAGGGCGTTGGCGGCGCCCTCGGTGAGGCGGTCGGCATCGGCGATGATCACTACCTGCCAACGGCCCCCGGTCGGCCTCCTGGCTGCGGCCTGAACGAGGGCGCGCATCTCCGCGACCGAGATGGACAGACCCTCCGGCTCGACGAATCGCACGTCGGCGTGGGTGCCGTGCAGGACCGTGCGGCAGCTCGGACAGTGTCCGCAGCCCCGGCCCTGGATGCACTCCAGCGCGGCGGCGAACGCGCGGGCGGCCACCGAGCGGCCGGAGCCGGGTGGGCCGGTGAACAGCCAGGCATGGGTCATCGCCGAGGAGTTGCCGGATGCGATCGGCCGGCCGGCGACCAGGTCGTCGGCGGCTGCGGCGGCGGCCCGCAGTACGGCGACCGCGTCCGGTTGGCCGACGACGCCGAACCAGACGTCCTGGGTGAGCGCTGCGGTCATGATGTCGGGTCTCCATCGGGGTGGGTCAGGTGGTGCTCCACCGGGTGATTCTCCACCGGTGGCCCTGCGCCGGAAGAGTCACGGCTGGGCTTCGACCCGGTCCTGGCTGGTGGCCGGGTCCTGAGTCGAGGTCGGGGTCTGCGCGGGCAGCACCGGCATCTGGTCGTCGGAGGGCTGCGGGCGCGGAGCGGCCCGGCGGGCGGTCAGTACGGGCAGCAGGGCGCCCCGGACCCGTTCGGCGACCTCGTCCTCGGGGCCGTCGGCATTGATCACCAGGTAGCGGTCGGGGTCGGCAGCCGCCATTTCGGTGATCAGGCGTTGGACCCGCCAGTGGTGTTCGGCGGTGTTGAGGCCCTTGGTCACCGTGCCCTCAGCGCCCTCCACGCCGGCCGGATCGCGGTCGAGCAGGACGGTGATGTCGGGGCGCAGCCGGCCGGTGGCCCAGTCGGCGAGGCCGTCGAGTTCGCCCTGGTCGAGTTCGCCGGTCGCGCCGAACCGGGCCAGCGGGCTGTCCACGTAGCGTTCCATCACGACGATGGCGCCGGTGGACAGCGCCGGCATGACCTCGCGTTCCACCATGTCGGCGCGGACGGCCGCGGCGACCAGGGCATGTGCCCTGGCCCCGGTCAGCTCGACGCCCTTGGTGAGGGTGAACAGGTGGGTTTCGTCGAGGGCCGGGTCGCTGGCGAGTTTGACCAGGCGGGTTCCGGTGGACAGCCAGTCGACCAGCTGCCGGGACTGGGCCGCGGTGTCGCGCTGGGTGTTGCCCTCGACGGTGATCAGCAGGCCGGACACCTGGCGGGGACGGCGGCGGATGGTGGCCAGCAGATTGGCCACGATCGGCTCGGTGCTGCGGTCGCCCATCTGCCGGTAGGCGATGATGCCGACTAGGACCGCGAGCAGGCCGGCGCCGAGCAGGACCGGACGGGTGCCGTCGACGATCATCGGGTGGCCGAACACGCTGATGTTCTGGGTGCGCACCAGGCCGACGAGACCGGGCACCAACAGGGTCGAGCCGGCGAGCGTGACCTTCATCAGGGACTGGTAGACCGAGTTGATCCGGCCCCGGATCGAGTCCTCGACCTGCGTGCCGATGATCGTCGACCCGGTGAGGAAGGCGACCCCGGCGCAGGCGCCGACGATCGCGACGACGGCCAGCGAGAACACGATGGTCGGGGACAGCGCGACCAGCAGCAGGGCGAGGCCGGCCAGCACGATGGCGACGCCGAACAGCCGGTTGTGCGACATCCGCTTGGCCAGCCTCGGCGAGACGCCCATGCCGATCCCGGCGCCGACCAGCGCGAAGGCCAGTAGGAGGCTGAAGGCGGAGTCGCCGCCCAGGAGGCTGGTGGCGTAGAGCTTCGCGGTGCCGATCACCGCGCCGCCCGCGGCGAAGGCGCCGATCATGCCGATCATCAGGCCCCGGATCAGCGGGGTGGTCCTGGCGAACCGCACGCCGTCGCGGAACATCGCAAACCAGCTCTGCTTCTGTTCGCCGTCGGCCTTCTTGCGGTCGGCATCGGCGTGCCGGCGGCCGGAGATCTCCGGAATCCTGGTGGCCACGATGATCGCGGCGGCCACGTAGAGCAGGCCGTTGATGACCACGATCACCTTGGCGACGCCGAGCTGGCTGTTCCACAGGTGCAGGTTGGAGTTGATGCCGGTGACCACCGCGTACAGCCCGAACGCGCTGACCGCGGTGACTCCGTAGGTCATCACCAGGTTGAGCTGGTTGACCGTCTCGATGTGGTCCTTGCGGCGCAGCAGGTTCGGGATCGCGGAGTCCTTGGCCGGAATCCACAGCATCGCGGTGCAGCCGATGAGAAAGTTCGCCGAGAACAGCCACCACCAGGTGCCCACCAGCGCGATGGACAGGAACAGGCAGCAGCGGATCAGGTCGACGACGACCATCACCTTGCGCCGGTCGAACCGGTCGGCGAGCAGGCCGCCGAGGGGCGCGAACAGCAGGCCCGGCAGCAACTGGGTGAGTACCACGATGCTGAAGGAGTAGCTCTGCGCGAGGTAGCCGCTGAGCAGCTTGGAGATCAGACCGGTGAGCGCGATCAGGGACAGCCAGTCGGCGATGCCGCAGAGATAGGTGATGCCCAGCAGTCGACGGAACGGGCGGATGCCCAGCACGCTGCGCACCCGGTGCGCGGTGGACGCATCCGTCTCGGCCGGCCCCAACAGGCCGACCCGTTCCTTGCCGTCCGCGTCGATGGTGTTCACCCCTCCACCTACCCCCGCCTTCTCGGCCAAGGGTAACCGCCGCATTTTCGGGTCCGCTCGCCTGTTGCGCCGATCGTGACGTGCGCGTTTGTCCGGTAACCGAGGGCTACCGATACATCGTGCACGGTGATCGGCCGGACCGCCACGCCGACGGCACCGTCGGGACGAGGCGTCGGAGCCTAATGGAACAGGCCGGAAAGGGTGCTACCGAAGCCGTGCACGAGCAGGACCAGCACCACGAAGATGATCGGCACGGCCAGCGTGACCAGCACGGATATCGCCGGATGCCGGCTCTTGAGGGTCGGCCGGCCGGCCAGGTTGGCGCGGGAGCGCCGAACCGCGACGGGTGGGGCGGGACGACTGCTCGGCATCCTGGTCGAGGCCGGTCGCCGGGACGTGGCCGGGGCCGGGACGGCCGCGGCGGGCTGGACCGCGGTGGGTGGGGTCGCCACCGCGGACGCCGCGGTGAACCGGGAGGCCGTGGTCACGGTGGGGGCCGGGCGGACCTGCCGGACGTTGCTCGGCCTGCTGATCCGCAACGGGTTGGTCGGCGGGCCGGCCATCATCGCCTTGTCCATCGCGGAGCGCAGTTCCTGCTGGTCAGGCGCATCCGGAAAGGGCGCGATA
>CAJCJE010000555.1 GCA_903970565.1 Candidatus Melainabacteria bacterium
GATCGTCGACTTCTACCTCTACTTGGCCGCCGCGTTCGTCACCGTCCGTTGCCTGATCCAGAAAGCCCGCCAGACCTACCGGTGGGAGAGCCGCCCGACCACACGCCGACTGAAGTAACCATCATTTGCCGGAGCCTCTTAAGTTCGGACCGAACCGCGCAGGCATAGCGAACTTCGGGAGGTTATGAGGAATGTCCCAACCGGGAAGTGGGAGGACGGGGGTCCCCTCTCAAGTGCTGACCCCGAGCAACACGGTCGCACCCCGTCCTTGCACAGTCACTCATACGCACCTATGCCCAGATGATATCCCGCACCGGTCGCTCCCTTCCGCTTGTTCGCCCACCGGGTCTATGGAGCAAACAAATAACTTTCGGCAACACTACGGGTGACCCGACGCTCTCCTTCAGCTACCGTCCCACATGTGGGAGCTGATGGAGGTTCGACTTCCGACGAGGACAAGTCTCCTCGCCGGAGGTCGACGAAGCACGCCTTCGTCACCAACTTGTGGCGAAGAATAACTAAGTGGCCCATGTGGGCGCTACGTCGCCCGGCAATTATCACCGTGCTGGTCGTCGAGGCAATCACCATCGGCACCACCGTGGGCATCGTGACCTGGGCTCCGGTTCGGCACGGTGACTGGACCATTTTCGGTGTGCTGCTGGCCGGCTCGGTCGTCCACATGGAGTCGGTGCGCGGGATCGAGCGAATCCGCGAGCAGGCACGGGCAACCGCGCCCCTGGTCAATCTGACTGCGGTGTGGACATTTGCCGGGATCGTGCTGCTTCCTCCGGTGCTCGCGGTCAGCATGTCCGTGCTCACCTTCACCCATCTGCGGTTGCGGGTCGCCCTGCGCGACACTTTCCGCACCGTCTACAGCGCGGCGGCGGTCATCCTCGGCACCGAGGCGGCGGCGGCGGTGCTCAACATCGGCCTGCCCTACGGCACCTACCCCGGTCTGCCCACCTCCTGGCGGGGCGTCGCGCTGATCGTGCTGGCCGGCCTGGTCCGCTGGTTCGTCAACTACGGGCTGATCGTCGTGATCATCCTGTTGTCCTCGCCCAGCTCCCCCGGCAAGGACGCGCTGGGCAGCTTCAACGACAACGTCGTCGAGGTCGCGGCGCTGAGTCTCGGCGCGGTCACCGCGCTGGTGGTCAGCCACGACATCTGGTATCTGCTGCTGATCCTGCCGCCGCTGCTGGTGCTGCATCGCAGCCTGCTGATGCACCAGTACGAGACGGCGGCCCGCACCGACGCCAAGACCGGACTGGCGAACGCGGCCTACTGGAGTCAGATGGCCCGCGCGGAGTTGGCACGGGCGGAGCGCTACGAGAACTCGGTCGGCATTCTCATGCTCGACCTCGACCACTTCAAGAAGATCAACGACACCTACGGCCACCTCACCGGCGACGAGGTACTCAAGGCCGTCGCCGACTCCCTGAAGAAGGAGACCAGGGACTACGACCTGGTCGGCCGCTTCGGCGGCGAGGAGTTCCTGGTGCTGTTGCCGGGCATCCAGCCGCACGAGCTGCGCAACGTCGCTGAGCGGTTCCGAGGCTGCATCGGCGCGGTGGTGGTCAACGCGCCGGAAACCTACGACCGCGTCCCGGTGACCGCGTCGGCGGGCGCGATCAGCTTCCCGGAGGGCGGCAGCGATCTCGACGAGCTGCTGCTGGCCGTCGACGCCGCGCTCTACGAGGCGAAGCAGAACGGTCGCAATCGGACCTGTTTCGCCCCGTCGGGCAGTTCGCGGCTGCCGCAGCAGCGCGGCGGAAACTGACTGTTCGCGGTCGGTGAGCCACGGTGCGCCACTGACGAGTCTCCCGGCCGGGCCGGGCGATGCGGAACTCGGTTGCGGTGCCGTCGGATCTGTCCGACCGGCGATCAGTGGCGATCAGTGGCCACAATGGACATGACGATCGCGTCGACCCAGGCGTCGTCCCAGCGCAGCGCGTCGCGCAGCACGCCCTCGACCCGGAATCCGCACTTCTCATAGACCCGGCGGGCTCTGGGGTTGAAGTCGAAGACCTCGAGACCGACCCGGTGCAGGCCGATCACGTCGAAGGCGTAGTCGACCGCGAGCCGGGTCGCCTCGGTGCCGTAGCCGTGGCCGAAGTTCGCGCTGGGCCCCAACGCGATCCGCAGACTCGCCGACTCGCTGTGCCGGTCGAACTCGTTGAGCACCACCTCGCCGACGAACCGCTGGTCGGCGTTGCGCACGATGGCCCAGTCGGCCCGGTCGTGCTGGTCGGCTCGGCTGCCCAACCAGGCCAGCGTTCGCTGTCTGGTCACGCTCGGGTCAACGGGCTCGTCGGAGGGGAGACTACCGGTCAACCGGGTCGTTTCCGGGTCTCCCAGCAGCACCAGATAGTCCTCGACGTGTTCGGCGCGCAACGGCGTGATGCTGATCGTGGGGCCGGTCAGCATCGGTTGGTCACGAAAGGAATCAGCGGAAAGCACTCCAGGAGTAGACCAGACGATCCGCCGCGACACGACCGAGTTTTCCTTCCGCACCGGCGCCCGATCCCCCGCGCCTCAGCCGTCTCCGGCGTCTTCAGCGGACTCAGCGGACTCAGCGGCCGAGAATCCTGCGCAGTGCGGCCAGCAGCAGTTCGACCCGGTCCAACCGGGCATTGTGGCCCATCAGGCCGATCCGCCAGACCGTGGCCGCGTACTTGCCGGCCCCGGCCCCGATCTCGATGTCGTACTCGCTCAGCAGCCTGCCACGCACCTGCGCGGAGTCGACGCCGTCCGGAACCCACACCGTGGTCAGCTCGGGCAACCGCGAACCCTCTTCGGCGAAGGGCACCAACTCCAACTCGGCGAGCCCTTCCAGCAGTCGCTCGCCCGCTTCCCGGTGCCGCTGCCACACCTGCGGCAGACCCTCGTCCAGGATGCGGCCGAGCGCGGCGTGCAGCGAGGCGATCATGGCGACCGGCGCGGTGTGGTGGTAGGTCCGGCCGCCGGCCGCGTTGCCGCCCACGTAGTCGCCGAACATGCCGAGATCCAGGTACCAGGTCGGTGGTTTCGGCACCCGGCGCGCCCAGCCGTGCTCGGAGATGGTGAACGGGGACAGGCCGGGCGCGACACCGAGACACTTCTGGGTGCCGGAGTAGGCCAGATCCACGCCCCACTCGTCGATGGCGACCTCGATACCGGCCAGCGAGGTGACGCAGTCGGCGAGCACCAGCGCGTCGGGGTCACGGTCGTGCACGGCGGCGGCGAGCGCGCCGATGTCGCCGCGGACCCCGGTCGAGGTCTCCGCGTGCACGGCGGCGACCAGGGACGGATTCGGGTGCGCGCCGAGCACCGCGTCGACATCCACCGGCCGACCCCACTCGTGATCCACCCGGACCACCTCGGCGCCGTAGCGGCCGGCGACGTCGCACATGCGCTCGCCGAACAACCCGTTCACCGCGACGACGACCACCTCGCCGGGGCGCACGGTGTTGGCGAAGGCCGCCTCCATCCCGATCGAACCCGTGCCCGACAGCGGCAGGGTGCGCCGGTTGGCGGTGCCCCACACGGTCCGCAGCCGCTCGCAGGTCTCGTCCAGGATGCGGAGGAACTCCGGGTCGAGATGACCGAGCAGCGGCGCACCGAGCGCGGCGGTCGCCTCCGGGTAGGGATTGGACGGTCCTGGCCCGAGCAGCGAGCGTTGCACCAACGACATGACTTCGAGCCTACGGCGTGTTTCACAGCCTCGAAAACACGCCCTGAGCGACGGTCACGCGCCGGCGGCCGGCCGGGCCAGCGCCGCGTCCCGGATGGCGGTGCACCAGTCCAGCAGCGGCTGCCCGCAGTCCTGGGCCAGAGCCGCCTCGTGCAGGTTGTCCCACAGCCGCAGCCCGGTCCACTCCACGAACCTCCGGTACGCGGTGGGGACCGCGATACCGAAGGCGTCGGGCAGCCGGCGCCAGGCGCAGCCGCTGGTGAGCACGAACACCACCGCGACGAACACCGCCCGGTCACCGACCCGCGACCGGCCACCTCCCTGTGGTCGGACCTTGGGCAACGGGATCAACGGATACGCCAGCTCCCACAATTCGTCGGGCAACAAACGACGCGACAACGGAGAAATCCGTTCGTCGAGTTCAACGGACCGCACCACACGAGCCACCTCCAGCCGGATTGGCCTCTTTGTTGTAGAGGTGTCCCGGCCAATGGTCAATCGTCCGCTTGGGCCAAATATCACTCGTCACCGCCCAACGCGGGCCACGGCCAGATCCCGCGCGTGCCAAGCCTGCATGGCATGTTGAACCAGCGTGATCAGCGTTTCCTTGGTTGATTCCCGTTCGCGCGCGTCACATTTCACCATCGGAATCTCCGGCGAGATGGCCATCGCCTCACGGACATCCGCCAGCCGGTAGGGCAGCACGCCTTCAAAGCAGTTGACGCCGACGATGTAGGGCAGGTGGTGTTCCTCGAAATAGTCGACGGCGCCGAAGGAGTCGGCCAGCCGCCGGGTGTCTACCAGTACCACGGCGCCGATCGCGCCGCGCACGAGGTCATCCCACATGAACCAGAATCGTTGTTGTCCGGGGGTGCCGAACAGGTAGAGGATCAGTTCGGAGTCCAGGGTCACCCGACCGAAGTCCATCGCGACCGTGGTGGTTGTCTTGTTCGGTGTCGCCCGAAGATCGTCGATGCCGGCACTGGCATCGGTCAGTACGGCTTCGGTCGTCAGCGGAACGATTTCCGAGACCGATCCGACAAATGTGGTCTTCCCGACGCCGAAACCACCGGCTACCACGATCTTTGCCGAGGTAGCTGTCGGCGAGCGGCGGGTCTTCTTCGACCTCTCAAAGTCGACGGAGTCCACTCAACACCCTTTCCATCAACACGAGATGCGCCGCGATGTCGTCGTCGGCGAATGTGCGGTGAATACTGATCAAGCCGAGTTCGGCCATGTCACTGAGGATCACCTTGGCGACACCCAGCGGTACCGAGAGCTTCGCGGCTACTTCGGCGACCGAGTGCGGATGTCGGCATAATGTGCCGACCGCCCGATATTCGACCAGGTTGAGCGTGGCTTCGTCCTGGCCGAGTTCACTGGTGGAAACCAGGGTTTCCACCTGTAGGTCGACACTGGACCGAGTGCGACCCCCGGTCCAGGCATACGGCCGAACGCGGGACGCCTCGTCGCCGAAATCGTCGCTGGGGTAGTAGGGCGCCGAGTCGGCGAACCCGACCGGCGAATAGTGACCGGAGAATCCGGCGCCGGCCGGTTGGACCGGTGGCGGTGGTTGAGTCGGCTGGACCGGCGGCAGCGGTTGGCCGTGGTGCGGCGCCAGGAACTGGTTGGCCTGCTGTTGGCCGACCGGGGGCAGCGGCTGACCGTGGTGGGCCGCTTGTATGCCGGGCACGGGCAACCGACCCGGCTGGGACTGGGCCGGTTGGCGCCGGCCGGGTTCGACCGGTCGCGGTTGACCGGCCTGATCCGGTGGAGTCTGCTGGCTCCGCTCACCCGGCTCGACGAGATGTTCCGACCCGGTCGGCCAATCGCTGGGCCGCCAACTGCCGGGGTCGTCGACTCCGTTGGCGCGGACGGTACTGACGGTACTGACACTGTTGCCGGCGTTGACGGTGGCAACGTCGGCCGGACCGCCGAGGCGGTCGACGATCGTCGGCTCGACGGGCAGCTCGCCGAGCCCGTACCCGGCATCCTCGATGCTCGGGTCGGGTTGGGAATCTCCGCCGAAAGACGTGGTCATGGCGACCTCACACTGGCTGTTGCGAGAGCATTCGGTGTGAACCCTGAAGTTCGGCTCGGAGCTCCGGGGTGAGCATCTGCCCGACACGTTCGACGAGCAGCGTCATCTCGTACGCGACCTGACCGATGTCGCAGTTGGGCGCTGCGAGCACGCCGAAGGACGAGCCGTCGCTGATGGCCATCAGCAGCATCACGCCGCGTTCCATCTCGACAACGGTTTCCCGGACC
>CAJCJE010000556.1 GCA_903970565.1 Candidatus Melainabacteria bacterium
TCGCGAGCCGGCCACCGCCGACGCGTTCCTCACCGAAGTGGACGCTGCGGCTGGAGCGAACCGGCACCTCGACGCCGCCCGTCGCGACCTGGCCGATGTGCTTCGCCGAACCGACCATCCCGAGGCGGCGGCCAGACGAACGGTCGAGCAGATGGCATTGGCGCTACAGGCGTCGCTGCTCGTGCGATTCAGCCCCGCGTCGGTCGCGGATGCCTTTTGCGCCTCCCGGCTCGGCGGCGACTGGGGCCGTTCTTTCGGCACGCTCCCGCCGTCGGTCGACACCCGAACCATCATCGCCCGTGCCAAGCCGGAGGAAGTCGGAGAATGACCGAGAACCAGTCGATCGAGACGCTGACCTACGAACCGTTGTTCGTCATGACCTTCACCGTCGGCTACGACACCGCTGCGCCGCTCGGCACGACCGCAGTTGGTTTCCGCGGCGTATATCCGGTGACCGGAGGAACGTTCGAGGGAAAGAAAATGCGCGGTGTCGTCAACCCCGGCGGCGCCGACTGGGTCACGCAGCGCTCCGACGGCCTGATGCTGATCGATGTCCGCGTCACCCTCGCCACGGACGACGGTGCGATGATCGGAATGAAGTACACGGGCATCGCGTGGGCCAAGACCGACGAGCTGATGGAGCGGTTCCGCCAGCGTGAACTGCTGTCCTACGAGGAGTTCTACCTGCGCACCACGCCCCGTTTCGAAACCGGGGACGAGCGCTATGCCTGGCTGAACGGCGCTGTGGCGGTCGCGAACGGAGAGCGCACCGCCGTCGGTGGCACATACCACGTCTTCGCGATCACCTGAACCCGTTGCCGCTGAAGGAGGCCGGTGGGGTGTCGTACCCGACCGGCCTCCCCGCCTGAGCAGGTCACATGTCCGGAACCGGCTCCCGGTGAAAATATTCGAAACGCTCGGGGGTCTCGCCCGACGTGGTGAGGCGAACGCCCGCGATCCGCAGCCGGTGCACGCGCAGTCGCCACTCCCCGGCCTCCTTGCGGAGTTCGTCCTCGTAGCGGCCCCACAGGTGCATCGATTCGTCGCGGTCGGGTGCGTCGTGAAAGGCGTAGACATAGGTGACGGTGTCTGCCGTGGTCCCGTCGTAGCGCAGCACGCTCATCGTCGAACAGTGGTGATTGGTCGTGCTCCACCGGCGCATGAGGTCGATCAACAGCGGGCGTAACCGGCCGCGTCCGGCGACGACGGTGCGACCCAGGTCCAGCACGGCGTCCTCGGTGAACAGAGCCAGTAACCCGTCGAGGTCAGTGCGGTCCACGCGGTCGCAGTAGGCGTGCAGCGTGTCGGCCATGAGCGTGCGGTCAACCAGTTCGGTGAGATCCATGGCGATCAGCCCCTCGTAAAACTAACGACGTTAGTAATGGTGGAGGTTGCGGTCCGATTGTGCTTCAATAAACCTAACACTGTTAGGAGGCGCAGGTGAAACCGCTCGACCTGTTCGCGCTCGACCGGCTCGCGTCCGCAGAGGACCTCGCGATCCGTGACACCGTCCGGAGTTTCGTATCCGATCGGATTCGGCCGGAGATCGCCGACTGGTTCGAGGCCGGCCAATTCCCGGTCCGGGAACTGGCGCGGGAGCTGGGCCGGCTCGGGGTCCTCGGGATGCACCTGGAGGGCTACGGCTGCGCGGGCACCTCCGCTACCGGGTACGGGCTCGCCTGTCTGGAACTGGAGGCCGGCGACTCCGGTCTGCGCTCACTGGTTTCGGTGCAGGGCTCGCTCGCGATGTATGCGCTGTATGCCTTCGGTTCCGAGGAACACAAGCAGCACTGGCTGCCGGCGCTGGCCGCGGGTGAGGCGATCGGGTGCTTCGGCCTGACCGAGCCAGATTGTGGTTCTGACCCGGCTGGTATGCGCACCGTGGCCAAGCGCGACGGCACCGACTGGGTCCTGTCCGGCACCAAGATGTGGATCACCAACGGTAGCGTGGCCGACGTCGCGATCGTCTGGGCGCGCAGCGATGAGGGTATTCGCGGATTCGTCGTCCCCACCGACACGCCGGGTTTCTCCGCGCCGACCATCGCCCGCAAGCTGTCGTTGCGCGCGTCGGTCACCTCTGAGCTGGTCCTCGACGACGTCCGGTTGCCCGCTGACGCGGTATTGCCTGGGGCCGCCGGGCTTTCCGGTCCGCTGTCGTGCCTGAACGAGGCCCGTTTCGGGATCGTCTTCGGCGCCCTGGGTGCTGCCCGCGACAGCCTGGAGTGCGCAATCGGCTATGCGCAGGACCGCGAGATCTTCGCCAAGCCGCTGGCCGCTTTCCAACTGACCCAGGCCAAGTTCGCCGACATGACGCTCGAACTCGGCAAGGGTGTCCTGCTCGCCCTGCACCTCGGCAGGCTCAAGGACGAGGGCTGCCTCACCGCCGACCAGGTCAGTCTGGGCAAGCTCAACAGCGTGCGCGAGGCGCTCGCCATCGTCCGCGAGTGCCGCACGATTCTCGGCGCCGCCGGCATCACCGGCGAGTACCCGATCATGCGGCACTCCGCCAATCTGGAGTCGGTGCTGACCTACGAAGGCACCTCCGAGGTCCACCAGCTCGTGATCGGGCGCGCCGTCACCGGCCACTCGGCATTCCGCTGACACGGCGCTGCATCAGCTCGGCACCAACCTGACTCGACGTTGAGGAAGAGGTACGACCGTGGGACGAGTCGACGGCAAGACGGTCCTGATTTCCGGGGGAGCGCGCGGCATGGGTGCCGCCCATGCCCGGCGCCTGGTCGCAGAGGGCGCCCGGGTCGTGGTCGGGGACATCCTGAAGGACGAGGGGCACAAACTGGTCGAAGAACTCGGTCAGACCGCCGCGTTCGCGCTCCTCGACGTCACCGATCCAGCCAGTTGGGCGACCGCCGTCGAGCTGACCGAGAACACCTTCGGTCCGCTCGACGTACTGGTCAACAACGCCGGTATCGGCGGCGGCAACCGTGCGCTCGTCGACATCAAACTCGCCGACTGGAACGCCGTCCTCGACGTCAACCTGACCGGAACATTCCTCGGCCTACAGGCCGGCATCCGCGCCATGACGCGAGCCGGCGGCGGGTCGATCATCAACGTGTCGTCGATCTTCGGGCTGCGCGGTATACCGGTGATCCACCCCTACGTCGCGGCCAAGTTCGCCACCCGAGGACTGGCGAAATCCGCGGCGCTGGAGGTGGCCGGCCTCGGTATTCGCGTCAACTCGGTGCATCCCGGCATGATCGTCACCCCGATGACCCACGACCGCGCCGCCGACGTGCTCTCGATTCCGCTCGGTCGGCCCGGTACGGCCGACGAGGTGTCCCATCTGGTGCTGTTCCTGGCCAGTGACGAGTCGGCGTACTGCACCGGGTCCGAGTTCACCATCGACGGTGGCGTCACGGCCGGTGTCCCCCTCGGCGCGAGCCCCGTCGTTTCCAGCCCACTCTCGAACGGAGAAAATCGTGCCTGACGTCCTCGACATCGACCAAAGCCTGACCACGCCGTCCTTCTTCGCCGGCATGGGTTTCCACGACCTGTTCACCCACCTGAGGACGCACGACCCGGTGCACTGGACCAAGGGCGCCGACGGCCGGAAGTTCTGGTCACTGAGCAAGTACGCGGACTGCCTGACCATCATGGCCGACCCCGTTCTGTTCAGCACGATCGCCGGCCCCCACCTGCCGCCGCTGGCGCGGAGCCTCACCCCCGAGGAAGACGAGAAGTTTGGCACCAACGTCCACATCCTGATGACCGACCCGCCCGACCACGGACGCAAACGGCGCCCGATGAACAAGCACTTCGCAGTGCCGGCCGTGACCCCGATGGCCCCGCTGTTCACGGAGATCGTGAGCGAGATACTCGACGCCGCAGCGGCGCGCAACGACGTCGACCTCGTCGACGACATCGCCGCCCAGCTTCCGGTCAAGGTCATCCTGCGGCTGCTGGGCGTCGCCGAAGAGGACTGGGCGGCGCTGCAGGACATGACATTGCGGACACTGCATGCCCAGGACGCGGAGTACCAGGACGCCGAACACGACGAGATCAGCGCCAAGGTCACCTACATGGACAAGGTGTACCAGTACTGCGCCGGGCTCATCCGGGACCGCCGCGCGTCTCCCCAGGCGGACTACGCCACGATCCTCGCCCAGCTCACCGATGGCGGCGAACCGTTCACCGAGCGAGAAGCCGGGTTCATGGCGGTCGGCTTCGTCCTGGGCGGACTGGAGGGAACCCGCAACGCGGTGTCGGTCGGGCTGATGGAACTGATGGATCGACCCGAACAGGCGCGTCTGCTGGCCGGCGCGCCGGAGCTGGCCAAGAGCGCCGTCGAGGAAGTCCTCCGCTGGTCGACCCCCTCGAAGAACCGGCTACGGGTACTCACCGCCGACACCGAGCTTGGTGGCCACCGCATGAGCAAGGGCGACTGGGTGATCGGCTGGGTCACCTCCGCCAACCGTGACGAGGACGTCTTCGACCGACCGTTCACCTTCGACATCACCCGCACGCCCAACAAACATCTGGCTTTCGGCCAGGGCGCCCACGTGTGCCTCGGCCGAGCCATGGCACGGCTGGAGATGGAGATCATGCTGCCGGAAGTCTTCCGCCGCTTCCCCCGCATCGAACGCCGCGGCGAACCCGAGTGGATCGTGTCCGACAATGCCACCGGTCTCAAACGCTTCCCGGTACGGCTGAACCCGGAGGCCCGCTGATGCCCGAGGTGACCTTCACCGTCGAGGAGACGGGCACCGAGTTCGTTCTCGACGCCACCGGCCACGCGACGCTCATGCACGTCGCGGTGGAGAACGACGTGCCGAACATCGAGGGTGAGTGCGGTGGGGACATGAGCTGCGGAACCTGCCACGTCTACGTCGAGCGGATGCCGGTGGGATACCTCGCACCGCAGAGCTCCGACGAGATCGACATGCTCGAGGTCGTCAACGAGCCGACCGACGCCAGCCGGCTGGCCTGCCAGCTCCCCGTCAACGAGTCCGTCGGCGGGCTCCGACTGCGCGTACCGAAGCTGTGAACGGTCCGGAACGCACCGACGTCCTGATCGTCGGCGCCGGCCACGCCGGCGTCGGCCTCGCGGTGACACTGGCAAAATCCGACAACCCGCCGTCCGTGCTGCTGGCCGGCGGCGAACCGGCGCTGCCCTATGAGCGCCCACCCCTGACCAAGAGATTGCTCTACGGGGAGCCCGACGCGGCACCGGTACTACTGCGCTCGGCCGAGTACTGGCAGCGTTCTCCGGTGATCCTGCGGACCGGCGACCACGTCGTGACCGTCGATCCGGTAGCGAAAACGGCGCGCACCGCCAGCGGCCGGTTGATCGGTTACGGGGCACTGGTCTGGGCGGCCGGTGGCCGCGCGGCGTCGTGCGGGCTGCCAGGTGAGCAGTTGCGCGGCGTGCACACCATCCGCGCGTTCCCCGACGTGACCGCGCTTCGCGTGGAGTTGGTGGCCGGCAGGCGCGCCGTTGTCATCGGCGGCGGCTATATCGGGCTCGAGGCCGCCGCTGCGTTGCGGAGCCTGGGCATCGTCGTCACCGTCGTCGAGGTGGCACAGCGGCTGCTGGCCAGGGTCACCGGCACCGCCGTGTCGGATTTCTTCGCCACACTGCACCGCGCCGCAGGTGTCGACATCCGGCTGGGGATGGGCGTCGAACGCATCCTCGGGCGGGACGGACAGGTGGTCGGTGTGCGCTTGGCCGACGGTAGCGAGATCCCGGCCGATATCGTGATTGTCGGTGTCGGCATGCGTCCCAACGTCTCCGCTGTCATCGAAGCCGGTGCGGCTGGCGACGCGGCGGGGGTCGAGGTCGACGTGCGATGTCAGACCTCGCTGCGTGACGTCTACGCCATCGGCGACTGCGCGCGCCAACTCACCCCGTGGTCGGCCTCGGACGCGGCGATGCGAGTG
>CAJCJE010000557.1 GCA_903970565.1 Candidatus Melainabacteria bacterium
TCGCGCCGTGCCAGAGGCCGACCAGGACGAAGACGATGCACAGGTTGCGGTAGGTCTTCGCGTCGCCGTGCCGGTTGCCACCGAGTGGGATGTAGACGTAGTCGCGGAAGAAGCGGGACAGCGACATGTGCCAGCGTCGCCAGAATTCGGTGATGGTGACCGAGGAGTACGGCCGGGCGAAGTTCTCGGGGAGTCGGAATCCGAGCATCCGGCCGAGGCCGATGGCCATGTCCGAGTAACCGGAGAAGTCGAAGAACAGCTGGATGGTGTAACCGACCGCGCCCAGCCAGGCGACGCCGAAGGTCATCTGCTGGTTCGGGGTGGCGAAACAGGAGTTGACCAGCGGCGCGAGTGAGTCGGCGATGACCACTTTCTTGGTCAGGCCGAGCGCGAACCGGGGAAAGCCGGCGGCGATGTCGTCGAGGCGGTGGGTGCGCTGCTGGGGGAGTTGGTCGGCGATCTCCTTGTAGCGCACGATCGGTCCGGCCGCCAGCTGCGGGAACATCGCGATGTAGGTGACGAAGGAGACCGGGTTGCGCAGCGGGCGCCGTTCGCCTCGGTAGATGTCCACCACGTAGGAGATCTGGTGGAAGGTGTAGAAGGAGATACCGATCGGCTGGACCAGCGCGACGACCGGGAAGCTGCCACCGAACAGGTGCGCCAGCCCGTCGAGCTGCTGGGTGGCGAAGCCGGTGTACTTCCAGATGATCAACGCGGCCAGATCGACGGTGACGACGCCGATCAGGAGCATCCGCCGTCGCTTGTGGTTGATGTCCCACTGATCTGGTTCGAGAGTCCGGCCGACCAGGAAGTTGACCAGCATGGTCACCAGCAGCAACAGGATGGTCGAACCGCCGCCGACCAGGTAGAAGACCATGCTGGCCACGGCCACCACGCCATTGCGCCAGCTGCGCGGTGCCACCAGTACGGCGGCGAGCACGGCTGGCAGGAAATACCAGAGAAATACTGGCGTGGCGAAGGACATCGTGGCCTTTGACGGAGGGTTGGACGGTCCCGGCGACCCTATCCGAGCGGCGCCCGCGTCCGGGACGGCTCGCCCCGGACGTGGGTGAGGCCGCTCTGCCCGCCTTGGCCTGGGTACCCGGCCCGCGCTGGTCCGGGCCGGAACCCGGACCTCGCGCGATCGGGGTTGGTCAGATCCGGCCGGCGACTCGACGCAGCCTGGCCACCTCGGCCAGCACCACGCCGGCCGCGACCGAGGCGTTGAGCGACTCCACATTGGCCGACATCGGGATGGACACCGTCTCGTCGCACGTCTCCCGGACCAACCGGGACAGGCCCCGGCCCTCCGAGCCGACCACGACGACCACCGGCCCGGTAGAGACGGACAGCTCGTCGACGGTGACTGAACCGTCGGCATCGAGGCCGACCACCATCAGGCCCTTGCTGGCCCAGTCCCGCAGGGTCCTGGTCAGGTTCGTCGCGATGGCCACCGGCAGCCTGGCTGCCGTGCCCGCGCTGGTCCGCCACGCGACCGCGGTCACGCCGGCCGCGCGCCGCTGCGGCAGGAGCACGCCGTGCGCGCCGAACGCCGCCGCCGAGCGGATCACCGCGCCGAGGTTGCGCGGATCGGTCACCCCGTCCAACGCGACCAGCAGCGGCGGCTCGCCGGACTGCATGGCGGCGTCGAGCAGGTCGTCGGGATGGGCGTACTCGAACGGCGGGACCTGGAGCGCGATGCCCTGGTG
Organism: Candidatus Melainabacteria bacterium; assembly: GCA_903970565.1. Taxonomy (GTDB): domain Bacteria; phylum Actinomycetota; class Actinomycetes; order Mycobacteriales; family Pseudonocardiaceae; genus CAJCJE01. The sequence goes on from CAJCJE010000557.1 coordinate 1,710, forward strand.
GATCGCGCCGTTGGTCAACCGGTCCAGTTCGCCGCGCTGCACCTCCAGCACGGAGATGCCCCGGTCGGCCGCGCCGCGTACCGACTCGGCGACCCGCTCGTCGGGTTCGATGCCCAGCGCCACGTACAACGCGGTGGCCGGGACCCCGGCCCGCAGGCATTCGGCGACCGGGTTGCGACCGGCGATCAGCTCGACGCCCTCACCGGCCGCGCGCTGCTTGGCGCGCGCGGCGTTGGTCTTGGCCACCGAGTTGGCCCGCCGCGCGGCCGGGTGGCCCTTGCGCTGCTCGGCCTTGGGCGTCGCGCCCCGGCCTTCCAGGCCCTTGGACTTCTGTCCGCCGGAGCCGACAACGGAGCCTTTTTTGCTGCCGGGCTTGCGGATCGCGCCCCGGCGTTGTGAATTCCCAGCCACTTCTACGATTCCTTCAGGGTCCATTGCGGACCATCGGGGGTGTCCTCGACCGCGACTCCGGCGGCGAGCAGGTCGTCGCGCAGGGCGTCCGCGGCTGCGAAATCCCGTTCCGCGCGGGCTCGCTGTCGAGCCTCCAGCAGTCGACCGACGAGGACATCCAGTGCTGTGGTCAGACCGGAGTCCACAGTGGACGAATCGGCCCATTCGGGGGACAGCGGATCGAGGCCGAGGATGCCGGTCATCGCCCGGATTCCCGCCGCGGTGGTCCTGGTGAGTGCCTCGTTGCCGGCGTCGAGGGCGGTGTTGCCCTCCCGCACCGCCGTGTGCACGACGCCCAACGCGGCCGGGGTGGCCAGGTCGGCGTCCATCGCGGCGACGAACTCGGCGGCCAGTTCACCGTTGGCCGGGATCTCGCCGATGCGCTGCTGGGCGCGCCGCAGGAATCCTTCGATCCGCTGGTAGGCCGTTGCCGCCTCGGCGACGGCCCCCGGCGAGTAGTCGATGGTCGAGCGGTAGTGCGGGCCGACGAGGTAGTAGCGCAGTTCCGGCGCACGCACGGTCGTCAGCAACGCTTCGATGGACAGCACGTTGCCCAGCGACTTGGACATCTTCTCACCCGCCATCGTCACCCAGGCGTTGTGCAGCCAGTAGCGGGAGAAACCGTCACCGGCCGCGTTGGACTGGGCGCGCTCGTTCTCGTGGTGCGGGAACACCAGGTCGATGCCGCCGCCGTGGATGTCGAACTCGCCGCCGAGATAGGTGGTCGCCATCGCCGAGCACTCCAGGTGCCAGCCGGGCCGGCCCCGGCCCCACGGCGTCGCCCAGGACGGTTCGCCCGGCCGGGCGCCTTTCCACAGGGTGAAGTCGCGCGGGTCTCGTTTGCCGTCGGCCGCCGACTCGCCCTGCTGCATCTCCTCGGGACGCTGCCCGGACAGCGCCCCGTAGTCGGCGAACGAGCCGACCGCGAAGTACACGTCGCCGGCCGCGGCATAGGCGTGCTCGCCGTCGATCAGCCGACGCATCAGCTCGACCATCTGCGGAACGTGCCCGGTGGCCCTCGGCGCGATCGACGGTGGCAGGCAGCCCAGCGCGAGGTAGGCCTCCTCGAAGGCCCGCTCGTGCGTGGCGGCCCACTCCCACCACGGCCGACCCGCCGCAGCCGCCTTGGTCAGGATCTTGTCGTCGATGTCGGTGACGTTGCGCACCAGCCGCACGTCGGCGTAGTCGCGGCCCAGCCACCTGCGCAGCACGTCGAAGTTCAACCCGCTGCGCACGTGCCCGATGTGCGGCACGCCCTGCACGGTGGCCCCACACACGTAGATCGACGCGGTTCCGCTCCGGACGGGATGGAACTCCCGCAGGCCTCGGCTCAGCGTGTCGTGTAGGTGCAAGGTCACGGTGACGATGGTACGGGCTTCCCAGCAGCCACCTGACCGAGTACGCGAGTATGCCCAGCCCGTGAACCCGACCTCCTCCGGGCCGGGGGAGGCGCAGCCCGCGCGGGGGCGGCGTTCAGTCGGTGTCGGCGGCGGCGAAGCCGTGTTCGGCCAAGGCGTCCAGCAGCGCGCGGGGGCGTTCGGTGGTGGGCAGTGGCGGCACGATGGCCACGCTCGCCCCGATCACCGCGGCGGCGCCGTCGGCCTCCGCGCTGTCGCCGATCATCAGCGCCTCCTCCGGTCGAACACCAAGACGCTCGCAGGCGGTCCGGAAGATCTTCTGGTCCGGTTTGGCCACGCCCTCCAGGTAGGAGAGCACGAACTCGTCGATCAGGTCGGTGAGACCGTGGCGGTCGAACACGCGCCGGATGTCCCAGGCGATGTTGCTGACCACGGCGATCGGCACCCGCGCGGCACGCAGTCGCTCCAGCGCGGCCCTGGTGTCCGGGTAGGGCTGCCAGGAGCGGACGTCGATCAACCGGTCGTAGAAGGCCTCGGCGACGCCGGGATGCGCGAGTCCGGAGGCTTGCAGTACGGCGATGTTGACCCTGCGGTGCACCTCCGGATCGAGGTCCCGAAGTGCCCAGTCCGCGCGCAGTTCGGCCGGTAAACCGACGGTGGGCTCGACAGGCGCGGTCATCACGCGCAGGATCTGCTCCTGCCGCTCGATGTCCAGCGGTTCGGGATCGTCGAAGGCCGCGTCGGGCTGCCAGGCCCCGTTGATCTCCAACCGAAACATGGTGCCGGAGAAGTCCAGCAACACCCCGCGAATGCTCATGCCGGTCACGCTACCCATCCGGGCGATGCCCGGCCGTATTCGGTCGGGGCCGGGATTCGGGGCCGGGATCAGGTCTGGTCCGGCGCCGAGTCGATCGGGATCAGCAGCGCGGTCGCCACGGCCGCGATGCCTTCGCCGCGACCGGTGAGACCCAGCCCGTCGCTGGTCGTTCCGGACACCGACACCGGGCCGCCGATCGCGGAGGAAAGTACCTCGGCGGCCTCCGCCCGGCGCCGGCCGATCCTCGGCCGGTTGCCGATCACCTGCACGGCGGCATTGCCGACGGCGTAACCGGCCCCGGTCAGCCGGCGGCGCACCTCGGCGAGGAACTCGACGCCGTGCACGCCGGCCCAACGTGGGTCCGAGGTGCCGAACACCGCGCCGAGATCACCGAGTCCGGCCGCGGACAGCAGGGCGTCGCACAGCGCGTGCACGGCGACGTCACCGTCCGAATGACCGGCGCAGCCATCCGCGTCCGTCCAGTGCAGACCGGCCAGCCAGCAGTCCCGGCCTGCCTCAATCGGATGTACGTCGGTGCCGATACCGACCCTGGGGATCATCACACTTCCGAACGAACTTGACGGCCGGCGACCGAGGTTTCGGCCGCCGGTGTTGTGTTGCCGACAGC
>CAJCJE010000558.1 GCA_903970565.1 Candidatus Melainabacteria bacterium
CGCACGGGTGGTGTCCAAGAAGGGCCCGCACGATCTCGACCTCTACCGCAAGGTCATCGAGATCAACCTGATCGGCACGTTCAACGTGCTGCGCCTTGCCGCGGACGAGATCGCGAAGACCGAACCGATCACCGACGGCGCACGCGGCCTGATCGTCAACACCGCCTCGATCGCGGCCTTCGACGGCCAGGTGGGCCAGGTCGCGTACTCCTCGTCCAAGAGCGGCGTGGTCGGCCTCACCCTGCCGGCCGCCAGGGACCTCGCCCAGTTCGGCATCCGCGTGATGACCATCGCGCCCGGCATCGTGGACACCCCGATGCTCGCCGGCGTCTCCGAGGAGTTCCGCGCCACCCTCGCCGAGGGCGTGCCCTTCCCCAAACGCCTGGCCACCCCGGACGAATACGCCCAGCTGGTCGTGGCCATCGCGGAGCACGACTACCTCAACGGCGAGGTCATCCGCATGGACGGCGCCCTACGCATGGCCCCCCGCTAAAACCACCAACCCCACAAAATTTGGCCGCCCCCAAATAAACCCACCCCCGCCCTCCCCAAGGGGGCGCTGCCCTGCTCCAGCCTATCCCAACCCCGTCGTTCGGACGGGCCAAAATCCGCGCCTGTGGACAACCCGCGCGCCTGTGGATGGCCGGTTGACCGATCGGGCGCCGTGTGCCTGGCGCAACTACAGGTCGCCGATCACAGGTCGCCGATCACAGGCTGCCGGTCACAGGTCGCCGATGTAGGGCACGTCTCTGATCGCCGGGGAGGACATCCACTCGCGCAGCGTCTGCGTCGCCCGCACATCGTCCTCGTTGTAGGCCAGCAACCGCTGCCGCTGGTCCAACCGCACCGGATCGCCGTCCAACCCGACCGCGTCCCGGTACCAGCGCATCGAGTTCTCGCCACTCGCCTCCGCGTCCCGCCAGTGAAAACCGGCCACCGGCGCGATCGTCTTCAGGCCCTTTCCCTTGGCGCACAGGAAGGTGTCCGACACGATCCGGAACATGTCGACCCAGGCGTCCGAGTCGATGAACTTCTGAACCTCTCGCCGGCCGGGAACACCCGGTTCACCGGCGAAGCGGTCGGCCGAGCCGAGCAGCCAGCGGTTCTCCGCGAGTTCGTTGTAGCAGTACGCCCGGAACGTGTGCCCGGCAGCGTGCGCGCGAGAGGCCACATTGGACAGCCAGCGCCAGAACTCCGCGAACGATCGCGCCTCGTCCCTGGTGGGCAACGGGTCCCAGGTGACGAATGCGCGATAGCCGGCCGGCTCGTCGATGCCGGGGCCGGACAGCTGCGCGCCCCACAGATACGCGCCGGACTCGCCGAAACTCTCCATGTCGACATCGACCTCGACGTCGGCCCTCGGCACGTCCGGCTCCAGCACCCTGCGCACCACCAACAGATTCGCCAGCCAGGCCTTGGCGAGCACCACCGCGTCGGCCAGCAGCAGGCCGGGTGGGACACCGGGCGGCGGCGTGGCCGGGTTCAGCGCGGCCAACTCGTCCACCGTGCGGATGCCCAACGCGCGCAGCGCCGTCGCGTCCTCGCCGCGCACCACCAGGCTGACGTCCCTGGCCTCGGTCAACGCGTGCTCGCACACCGGCCACCACGGGCAGCTCCGACAGTCCATGATCCGGGACGGCTGTGCCAACGGCTGGGCCTGCGCGGCGGCGGCGTCGGCGATGGCCAGCCGGTCGCCGAACCGGCTCTCGTACTCGGCGACCGCGGTCCGGCCGCCCGGCCAGGTCGGCGCCTCGAGGTCGTGCCAGAGCACCACATCCGCGTCCAGTCCGATGGCGCCCCCGGTGGCCCGCCCGATCGCGGCCTGCCCACAGGCTTGCAGCAGCGCTCGCGTGTGCACCAGCCGCAACTGGTCCCGAGGCTGCGCGCGGACCTTGCGCAGCGGGTCGGACCGGCTGCCGGTCGGCTGTGGATCGCTCAACGGCGAGGTCCGTGCCCCGGTACCGGGGTCGGTCACCTTGTGCCGCACCACCAACACCGGCAGGTAGCCCTCGTTCGCCCGGACCAGCAGGTCGATCCGGCCACGTCGGCCGCCGACCGGATCACGCGGCAGCGCGGCGTTCCAGATGAAGCGGGCGCCGGCGCGCATCGCGCCGAGGGTGGCGCGCTCCCGGTCGGCGTTGGACACTCCCGGCCCGGCCGGGATCTCCATCCAGTCCGAGCCGAACAGCCGTGCCAGCTCCGCGCCGATCCGACGGCGATGCTCGGCGGCATCGGCGGAGCGCTGCTGGCCCGCCGGGTCGGCGGGGGCCCGTGGCGCGTCGACCATCGTCGGATCGTGTTCGAGGTGTACCCGGCGCCGGCAGCGGGTTACGACTCCAGCGTCCAGTAGCACCGAGGTTGTCACAGTCCGCCACCTTATTCGCCCACATTCGCTCAGCTACTCGGCAGTGGGTACTCCCCCAGTGGGTACCCGGTAGCTGTTCGTCGGGTCGATGTGCCGGTCGACCCACGGACCAGTAGGTTCGCTGCAACGGAACAGCAGGAGGCGAGGAAGCATGGCACGCGGCAAGAAAGGTGTCGAAGGGCGATCGCCCCGGCTGACCCCGAGCAACGCCCGCAACCTGATCGGCGTCGCCAAGGTCCTGTTGCCGGCCGTCGTGCCGGTGGTGAGTCCGTACCTGCTCAAGGCCGCCGGCACCGCCCGCGACCAGCTGGATCGCCTCCGCGCCCGCCGAATGGGCGTCGATGTCGCGGACCTGGCCAAGTTCAGCGGTCGTGGCGGCGGCCTGCACGCCAGGATCGCCGGGGACGCCGACGCCCTCACCGAACTCGCCAACCGCAGCGATGCCGACGCCGCGACCCTCGAGTTCACCGGTCGCGGTCGGGAGACCCTGACCAGCCTGGCCGCCGCGGTCCGTGCGGCCGAGCGAATGCCCACCTCGCGGCGCAAGGCCGCGCACCAGGCGGTCAACACCGAACTGGACCGGGTGGAGAGCGAACTGCTGCGCCGCCTCGGCGTCTGAACGAACCAGAACGAACAGAACGGGCGGGGGCCATCCCCGTCGGGTCCGGGCTCGCCGACCAGGGCAATTCAATATTGATGGTCACCCACTCGGATGAACCTGTCACCCGGACTGGGGGGTAGTGGGCTTAGTCTTGGTCCCCGTGGCCGGTCCGTTGACCCCGTCGCGGGGCGTGTTCCGCGTGGTGCGGGGCAGCGTGCTGGCCCTCACCTCGGCGACGCTCGCGGTACTGGCGCACGTCATCGGCGGCGGGATGGCTCCCGACACCGGCCTGACCCTGCTGTTGACCGTCGGTGTCGCGGCCGGTGGGGTCGCGCTGGCCGACCGGCAACGGGGCGGGTTGGCCATCCTGGTCGCGCTCGGCGCCTCGCACCTGGCCGTCCACCTGTTGCTGACGTTGTCCTCGCCGGCGATGGACCTGGGTTCGTCGGTCAACGGCCAGGTCATGCTCGCCGCGCACTGCGCGGCGATCCTGCTGGCCGCCGGTTTGCTGACCAGGGCCGAGGTGGCGATCTTCGCGCTGGCCGAGCTGCTGGCGACGTTGCTGCCCCGATGGATCGTGATCCTGCCGGTGCGGCTGGTCCCGCCGCCCGCGCCGC
>CAJCJE010000559.1 GCA_903970565.1 Candidatus Melainabacteria bacterium
ACGCCGTCGCGCCACAGCGACTGGTGGCAGTGCATACCGGAGCCGTTGTCACCGAACAGTGGCTTGGGCATGAAGGTCGCGGTCTTGCCGGCCTGCCACGCGGTGTTCTTCACGATGTACTTGAACATCTGTAGGTCGTCGGCCGCGTGCAGCAGCGTGTTGAACTTGTAGTTGATCTCGGTCTGGCCGGCGGTGCCCACCTCGTGGTGCGCGCGCTCGACGGTGAACCCGGAGTCGATCAGGTTCAGGGTGATCCTGTCGCGCAGGTCGGCGAAGTGGTCGGTGGGGCTGACCGGGAAATAGCCGCCCTTGTAGCGGACCTTGTAGCCCTGGTTGCCGCCCGCCTCGTCGGCGCCGGTGTTCCACCAGCCCGCCTCGGAGTCGATCTCGTGGAAGGAGGCGTTCTCGGTGGTGTCGAAGCGGACCGAGTCGAACAGGTAGAACTCGGCCTCCGGGCCGAAGTACGCGACGTCGGCGACGCCCGACTCGTTGATGTACTGCTCGGCCTTGCGCGCGATGTTGCGCGGGTCGCGGCTGTAGGCCTCACGGGTGAACGGGTCGTGCACGAAGAAGTTGACGATCAGCGTCTTCTCGATGCGGAACGGGTCGAGCCGCGCGGTCGCCAGGTCGGGCAGCAGCAGCATGTCCGACTCGTGGATCTGCTGGAAGCCACGGACCGAGGAGCCGTCGAACGCGAGGCCCTCCTCGATGGCGTCCGCATCCCACGAGCTGGCCGGCACGGTGAAGTGCTGCATGATGCCTGGCAGGTCGCAGAACCGGACGTCGACGAACTTCACGTCCTCGTCGCGGATGAAGCGCAGGACCTCGTCGGGACTGGTGAACACCCTCTTTGGCTCCTTCGTGTCGTGGGACCGGCGCGTCGGGTATGGTCCCGCGCCGTACCTTGGGCAACGGCGTGGCACCAGCTCGACGACCGCGATACTGCCAGTGTTGCGGCATGGCCGATCGCGGCATCCTTATGGGTGACGACGTTATGAGCGCGGTGTTGCCCGACCGTCACCCGCATGTTTCGCTGATGTTAACGGCCATGTCGGCGGACCGCTGACCGGTCACCCGATTACGCGGGCCACCCGAAGGGCACCGGGGATCGGCGAATTACCCTGGTCGGTGTGAGTAGCTGGATCGACTCCTGGCTGGCCGGCACCTCCGCGACCGATGCGGCGGAGGCCGAGCCGGTCCAGGCCTATCGGGGTGAGCGGCTCGGGCTGCCCGAGGACGGCGCCGGCTCGATCGCCTCGATGGGCAGACGGCTGGGCGCGTTCCTGATCGACTGCGTGGTCGCCGGCCTGATCACCTCTTTGTTCGTGCACCCGCACCTCACCGATCCGGCCAGTATGCAGGCGCAGAACTACTGGAGCCTGCTGACCTGGTTGGTGATCACGGTGATCGGCACCTCGTTCTTCGGCATCACCGTCGGCATGGCGCTGCTGCGTATCCGGGTGGCCAGGATCGACGGCGCGGCCATGCTGGGCCTGATCCGGGCCCTGCCAAGGGCGATCCTGGTCGGGCTGGTCATCCCGGTGGTCATCTGGAATGCCGACCACCGTGGCCTGCACGACCGACTGGTCGGCAGCATCGTGCTCAACATCCGCTGACCAGCCGGTTCGTTGCGTCCGGTTTGATCTCCAGACCGCTCAGCGGCGCTTGATGGCGCGCTGGACGCTGCGCATCTTGGCGCCGGGGGGCAGCGGGCCCTTGGGCAGTGCCGCGCCTCGGCTGGCCAGCGCGCTGAGCCGGGCCTCCAGGGTGTCGACCTGTCCAGCGCTGATGTTGGTGGGCAGTCGCATGATGTGCCGCTGCAACGTGGACAGCGTGACCTGGCCCTCTTCGTTGCCGACGATCACGTCGTAGATCGGGGTGTTGCCGATGACCCTGGCCATCCGTTTCTTCTCCTGCGCGAGCAGGCCCTTCACCCGGTGTGGTGCACCTTCAGCGACCAGGATGACGCCCGGCTTGCCGATCACGCGGTGTACCGCATCCAACTGGGTGGTGCCGGCTACCGACTGTGACACCCGCCAGGTGCCGCGCAACTGGTCCAGCACCCACGCCGCCGCGCCCGGTTGACCGTCGACCCTGGCGAACATGCTGCGCTGGGCCCTGCGGACGAAGAGGATGAAGGCGAGCAGGACACCGACCAGGACGCCGAGCACCAGCACGGAGACCAGCGAGACCACGGTCAGGTCCAGCACCAGGCAGACCGCGACCGCGATCACGATCGGCAGCAGGAACGCGCCGATCACCAGTGGCAGCAGCAGCTTGTCCTCGCGACGCTGCATCTTGAACGCCTCGTAGGTGTTCTTGATGTTCGCGGTGAACTTGCCGCGCCGCGCTGCCTTGCGCGCCGCCGCGGCTTCTTTCGCTGCTGACTTGTCCTGCTTTCCTGCCATGAACACCAGGATACGGCCGTGGTGGCGGCCGGCGGAGGGGGCGTTGCCTTCGACGTTGCGCGGACCTGTTGTCAGGTTCCTCCGCCGCCCACTTCCAGCCGCCCGAGCCGAATCGGCCCGGCCTGCGTCGGGTTGTCGCCGGGCTCTGTCAGGATGCGGGGTCATGGACGGGTCACGACGAGCACTGGACGATCTTGACCCGGACCAGCGTGAGGTCGTACTCGCCCCGCGCGGACCGGTGTGTGTGCTGGCCGGCGCCGGTACCGGCAAGACGCGGGCCATCACCCGCCGTATCGCCCACCTGGTCACCGGGGGCCACGTTTCCGCTGGTGGCGTCCTCGCGGTCACCTTCACCGCGCGGGCCGCCGGCGAGATGCGGACCCGGTTGCGGGCGTTGGGGGTGCCGGCCGCGCAGGCCAGGACCTTCCACGCGGCGGCCCTGCGCCAGCTGCGCTACTTCTGGCCGAAGGTGGTCGGCGACGAGCAGTGGGAGCTGCTGGAGGGCAAGCTGCGGCTGGTCGGCAAGGCCGCCAACCGGGTCGGCGTGGCCACCGAGGCCGAGATGCTGCGCGACCTGGCCGGCGAGATCGAATGGTCCAAGGCGTGCCTGGTGACGCCGGAGGACTACCCGGCCGTCGCGGCCAGGACGAGCCGGGACATCCCGGCCCCCGCCGAGCAGATCGCCAAGGTCTACCGGCTCTACGAACAGGCCAAGAACGAGGCGCGCCTGCTGGACTTCGACGACCTGCTGCTGCACACCGCGGCGGCGCTGGAGTCCAACGCCGAGGTCGCCGCCGAGTTCCGGGACCGCTACCGGTGTTTCGTCGTCGACGAGTACCAGGACGTCACCCCGCTACAGCAGCGCGTCCTGGACGCCTGGCTCGGCGGCCGGGACGACCTGACCGTGGTCGGCGACCCGAACCAGACCATCTACTCCTTCACCGGTGCCTCGCCCCGGCCGCTGCTGGAGTTCACCCGGCGCTTCCCCGAGGCCGCGATCGTCCGGCTGGAGCGGGACTACCGGTCCACGCCGGAGGTCGTGTCACTGGCCAACCGGGTCATCGGCGCGGCACGGGACCGGCCGGCCGGGTCGCGGCTGAAGCTGATCGGACAGCGCAAGCCGGGGCCGGCCCCGCGGTTCGCCGAGTTCGACGACGAGCCGACCGAGGCCACCGCGGTCGCCGCGGCGGTGCGGCAGCTGCTGGAGAGCGGGGTGTCCGCGAGCGAGATCGCGGTCCTGTTCCGGGTCAACGCGCAGTCGGAGGTCTACGAGCAGGCGCTGACCGAGGCGGACATTCCCTACCTGGTGCGCGGCGGTGAGCGGTTCTTCGCCCGGCAGGAGGTCCGCCAGGCGATGAACGTGCTGCGCCAGGCCGCGTCCTCGGCCCCGGCCGGTGATCTGCCCGGCGTGGTCCGGCAACTGCTCGCCCCCCTGGGGCTGACCGCAGATCCGCCGGCCGGTGGGTCGGCGCGTGGAAAGTGGGAGTCGCTGCTCGGGCTGGTCGAACTCGCCGAGGAACTGGCCGCGATGGTCGCCGACGCCGATCTGACCCAGTACGTCGCGGAGCTGTACCAGCGGGCCGAGGCCCAGCACCCGCCGACCGTCGAAGGCGTCACGTTGGCCTCGCTGCACGCGGCGAAGGGCCTGGAGTGGGACGCGGTGTTCCTGGTCGGTCTCGTCGACGGGACGCTGCCGATCCTGCACGCGGACAACGACGAGGCCGCCATCGAGGAGGAACGCCGGCTGCTCTATGTCGGGGTGACCAGGGCGCGGCAGCACCTGTGGCTGTCCTGGGCGCTGGCCCGCGCCGCCGGCGGTCGCCGATATCGCCGGCGCAGCCGGTTCCTCTATGGACTCGTCCCCGATGACCACCCCGTCTCGCGGGTCGGCGGCGCGACGCGCCCCCGGTTCGGTTCGGGTTCGGGTTGCGGTTCGGGTGAGGCGGTCAAGCAGCCGCACTGCCGCGTCTGCGGGGACGCGCTGCTGGGCACGTTGCCGGTGAAACTCGGCCGGTGCGCGGACTGTCCATCCGACATCGACGAGAACCTGTTGGCCAGGTTGAAGAGTTGGCGTTCGGAGCAGGCCAAGGTCCTCAAGGTGCCGGTCTATGTGGTGTTCACCGACGCGACGCTGGTGGCCATCGCCGAACAGCGCCCGGCCGACCAGGCCGGGCTGGTGTCGATCTCCGGCATCGGCGCCACCAAACTCAACCGGTTCGGCGCCGCCGTGCTGTCCCTTGTCGCGCAGACGGCCACGGCCTCGTAGGTGAACGCTGGGTGGCCGGTCCGTTGCGCTGACGTCGCAGGTCAGAGGGGGTCACCAAAAAGACGTACCCGAATCAGGGCAATGTAGGAAAAACTGTTGCACTGCGGCCCCTGAACCCCATAACCTACAGTTACCGGGCTGGATGGCCTGCGGAACGTTGTCAGACAGAGTGTTTCTCGGAAGGAGGTGGGACCAGTGTCGAATCTGTTGATTACCAACGGGAAGACCCCCGGCCACTACCTCCTGCCTGGGGGGAACGCTGTGTCGGCTGATCTGCTCGTGGACGCCGTGGATGTTCGACCGCAGGCGGATTGTGTTCGCCTGGCTTGGGGACCGAAATTCGTCGCCAAGCGATCCATGAAGTCCTTCGAGCAGTACGTCCGGCCGATGGTCGCTGAAGGTACCACCGGTATACCGCCGTCCGCACCAACGAGGTGCCCTTGACCTGTGTCAAGGCACTCAGGCTCTCCAAGGCCGCGGACTCCGGAAATCGGATCTGCGGCCTTTTCGTTTTCCAGCTCCGGTGTTTTCGCCAGAAGAGAACAGGTTCCACCGTGTTTTCCAGTTTTTCCAGCGTTGACGAGGTTCCTCCAGCACACTCAAGAACCGAAAAGTCAAGTACCGAACAGATGGGAGCCACCACCATGTTGACCGCAACAGTCCCGCGGGGAGGCGGGGCAACGTTGCCAGAACCCGACTTTGGACTAGTCGGATTGTTGGACGCCACACCGGCGGCGCAGGGCGACACTCCCTGCCAGGCCAACAACCCGGACCTGTGGTT
>CAJCJE010000560.1 GCA_903970565.1 Candidatus Melainabacteria bacterium
GCGCACCTTCATCAACCAGACCTCCGGCGGCGGCGAGGGCTCGCTCAATGGCCAGGAAAACTGGTACCGCCTGCACTTCAAGGTCGATCCCACCTACGCCGGCCAGAAGTTCATGCTCGATCTCGAAGGCACGCACACCGGCGTGCAGGTCTTTATCAACGGCACCTTGTTGCCCGGCATCAGCGCCGTCGCTGCCGACGCGCAGGCGACCCACGTGGTCGGTTTCGTTCCCGTCGTGGTCGATCTCACGCCCTATCTGCACACCGACGGCGTGACGCAGAACGTTCTCGCCGTAAGCGTCTCCCGTAACAACTCGTGGTTCGAGCAACCCACCTTCTCGGGCGACTACCGCTTCGGCCAGGCGGAAGCGGGCCTGTTCCGTCCGGCGACCATGTTCATTACCAACAAAGTGCACATTCCGGTGAATGTGTACTCCAACCAGAAGACCTGGGGGACCTACGTCGCCACGGTGTCCGAGGCCCCGTCGACGACGAGCACCGCGCAAGCATCCTCGGCCGTCGTGGAGGTGCAGACAAACGTTCTGAACGAGGGCACGACCTCGCAGATGGTCACGTTGACGACGCAGATCGTGGATGCCCAGGGAAACGTGGTCGCCGTAGCGCCGCCGGCTTCGCAGGTCGTGGGCCCGATGACGCAGGCCACTTTCCCCACCACCGCCACGCCGATGTTCGATCAGAAGATCACGATCAACAACCCGACGTTGTGGTACCCGAATAACAGCACGTTCGGCACACCGTATCTCTACCGGGTCTATCACATCGTCAGCGTCAACGGCGTGGTGGTCGACTCGGCGCAGAGCAACCTGGGTATCCGCCTCATCACCTGGGATCACAACTTCCCCTATTTCAACGGCCACGCGATGTTTCTCTGGGGCGGCTCCGGGCGGTACGACTATCCCGCGTTGGGCTCGTCGGTCCCCGAAGAGCAGCAGTGGCGTGATCTCGCGCAGTTCGCGGCCGCCGGCGGCAATATCTGGCGCCCGGGCCACTCGAGCTCCAGCGAGGAGTTCGTCAACGCCGCCGACGAATACGGCATCATGATCGACCAGCCGAGCGGTGATGGTGAGGAAGCGTTCGCCACCCCTCCGGCCGACGATATAACGCTGAAAGAGGAGCTCCATCGCGACATGATCGTCCGCGATCGCAGCCACCCCTCGATCCTCGACTGGGAGTCGAACAACGGCACCATGGAGGAGTCGGTCGGCACCGCCTTGCTGGCCATCAACCAGACCTGGGACCCGATCAACACCCGCGCCGCGGCCGACCGCACCCCGGACCCCGTGAACGGCTACGTGCTCGGCTGCACCTTGCAGGGGTGCGAGGTCGGTGTGAAGAACCAGTTCCCGAACAACCCGGCATACGGCATGGAGTACTGGGGCAATGGTACCGCGCGTGGCCTGGCCTATGACTACGAGCTCGCTTTCGCGGCGCCCTTTCTGGACAGCTGGCGCCAGGGCAGGGCAGCCAACGCCTTTGCGATGTCGCAGTGGTACTTCGCCGACACGCCCGGTGAGAACGGCCTGTATGCGGAATATCAGCAGTATCTGAACACCGCCGCGGCGACGACCTACGAGAACAGCGTCCGCGGGCTCGGCGCCTCGATGGTCGACATGAACCGCTTCCCGAAGCTGTTGTATTACGTCTACCAGGCGGCCTGGACGCCGTTCGCACTCAAGCCGGTCGTGAAGCTGGCGCATCACTGGAACCGTGCCTACCAGGACGCCACCCAGATCCAGGTGAACGCGTTCAGCAACTGCCCGTCGGTGCGGCTACTCATCAATGGAAAGCAATGGGGTGCGGCCGAGACCCCCAATCCCTGGGACTCGAACTCCCAGTCCAACTTGACCCAGACCACCACGATGATGCCGTTTCAGACCTCGTGGATGGCGACCTGGGCGTCCGGTACGGTGGAGGCTGACTGCCTCGACCAATATGGCAACGTCCTGGCAAAGGACACGGAGACGACCGCCGGTGCCGAAAGCAAGATCGTGCTGTCAGTGGTGCCTGATGTCGTGAAGCCGGATGGCTCGACTTTCGCCGTCACGGCCAACGGTTCCGACGTCGCCTTCATCTCAGCGCAGGTCCAGGACGCCAACGGAGTCTGGGTGCCGACTGCCGCCGACACGGTCACCTTCACCGTCAGCGGCCCGGCAACCTATCTCGGCGGCACCGAGCAGTACGTGGCGACCGGGACAGACGCCTACTCGACATCGAGCGGCAACACCGCTTTCAATTATCACGCGCCGGGCGACCCGCAACTACAGTTCGAAGGCGGCATGACCAAGATCGCCGTCATGAGCCAGTTCACCACCGGGACGGTGACAGTGACCGCAACCGCCCCCAACCTGACGACCGGCACGGCGAGCTACACGATCCAACCCGTTCCGTCCTTCCTGCCCGCGCCGACCGCTCCGGCCATCATTCTGCCGCCGGTGAATACTGCGGTCACCGTGGGCCAGCCGGCGACGTTCTCAGTGACCGCGACCGGCACCACACCGCTGACATTCCAGTGGTCGAAGAACGGCGCGCCCATTACGGGGGCGACCAGCTCGAGTTACACGACTCCCGCGACCAGCGCCGCCGATAACAGCAGCACTTTTGCGGTCACGATCACCAACAGCCTCGGGTCGGCGACCTCGACCGCCGCGACCCTCTCGACCGTGGCCGCCGCGGCTGTAGCGATCACCACGCAGCCGCAAGGCCAAGTGGCATATGTGGGCCAGATGGTCACTCTGTCGGTGGCCGCGACGGGCTCGCCTTCGCTCAGCTACCAGTGGCAGCTCAACGGCGCGGCGATTGCCGGTGCTACGGGTGCGACCTACACGACGCCGGTATTGGCCTCGGGTGACAATAACGACAGTTTCACTGTGGCCGTCACGAACCCGGTGAACTCGGTAACGTCCTCGGCGGCCGTACTCACGGTAAACGCGGCGGTTGCACCGGCGATTACCCAACAGCCGACCAGCGTCGCAGCCCTGGCGAACGATCCGGCCAGCTTCACGGTGACGGCGTCGGGCTCGCCGCCCTTTACCTACCAGTGGCAGTTGAACGGCGCGAACCTGCTCGGTGCAAACTCGGCGTCCTAC
>CAJCJE010000561.1 GCA_903970565.1 Candidatus Melainabacteria bacterium
CGTACATGTTCCCCGCCGTGTCGAACACGACGCCGCCGTATGGGTTCTGCCCATCTGTTCCGATCAGGCCGGTGGAGTACTCGATTGTCCCGCCAAAGTCGTGGACATCCTGATATCCCCCGCTCGCGGTCAGTTCCCAGACCATTCCGGAGCCGTTTTGGCCGCCGCTATAGCAAGTTCCGTATCGATTGCCGGCTGAATCGAGGGTCACTCCGGCGTATGGGTTCGCTCCGTCGCCCGCTGCCCCAAAATCGTGGAGATCTCGGTAAACGCCGGAGGTGGTGTATTCCCACGCCGTCCCGCTAAGGTGCGCGCCACCCGCCATGCACGTACCGTAAACGTTGCCCGCGCTGTCCAAGGCCACCGAGTACGACTTCGGGCCGGCCTTCAGGTACACCGTCGAGTACTCCATGTTCGGCGTGCTGGCGCTGGGCGCGGTCATCGCCACCGTGTTGCAGTTCGCCATCAACGACGGCAACTACTACGAGATGATCAACGCGGGCCAGAACGCGCTGGGGGGTGTCCGGGGTTGGCGGCGCTGGCACACCTGCCTGGTGATGGCCGTGATCGCCGCCGTGTTCACCTGGCTGTTCCCCACCGTGGAAAACGGTTTCTACGTCGTCGCCGGCTGGTCGTCGATCGTGCTGCCCTGCGTGACCGTGGTGATGTGCGTCGACCACTTCCTGCTGCCCCGGTTCCTGCCGAACCGGCGACCGATGGACACCATTCCGTCCTGGCGCGGCGCCGGCCTCGCCAACTGGCCGGGCATCGTCGCGGTGCTCGCCGCGGTCGCCTTCGGTGCCTGGAATCTCGGCCTGTTTCCCGGCCAGGCCGGCGCGCCCTCGATCGGGCTGCCGGCGGTCGAGGCGTGGGTGGCGGCCGGGGTGATCTACGCTGGCCTGGCCGGAATCGTCGGTCGCGGCGACCGGTCGGCAACCGTCCTCGGCTTCGGTCGGACCGTGGAAGCCGTTGACTCGGGCCGCGGAAACCGTTGACAGCGCACCATAACCAGCCAACAACTACCGTGGAAGGGCTACCGCCCATGACCGATCAGGCCCGTGACCTTCTCGCCTCCGCCCGCAAGGCCCTCGCGCCCGAGGAGAACGACAACCGGCTGGTACCGCTGATCGCGTCGGGCAGCGCGCCCCGTTCGGTGTTCGCCACCATCGCCGCCGAGGAAAGCCGCATCGTGCGCAGTGACTGGCGCAGTTTCCTGACCATCGCCGCGCGCTGTACCGAGCCGGTCAGCCGGGAGTTGTTCGCCGGTCTCGCCGGTGGCGAGGCGCTCGCACTGACCAAACTGGACACTCTGGTCACCGCGACCGGTCTCGACGACGACGCGCTGCGTGCCTACCAGCCCAAGGCGGGCTGCCAGGCGTATCCGGCCTACCTGGCCTGGCTGTGCCTGTTCGGGGAACCGGCCGACGTGGTGGTCGCGCTGATCGCCAACTTCGCGGCGTGGGGAAGCTACTGCGCGAGCATCGCGACGGCCATGCGGGAGCACTACGGTTTCGACGACGAGGCCTGTGGCTTCTTCGACTTCTTCGCCACTCCCGTGCCGGAGACCGAGGAGCAGGCCGCCGCCGCGCTACAGATCGGGATCGACGCGGGGCGCCAGAGCGACGAGGCGTTCACCTACGGCCGGCTGTTCCAGTCCTACGAGCTGATGTTCTGGAACACCATCGCCGAGGACGCCACCACGAACTGAACTCCTACCGCTGCGGTTGCAGCGGGATCATCGGGACCTGTTCGGTGAGCTTGCGCAGTCCGCCGAGCAGGTCCCGGCGGTGCAGATCGATCAGGGTGTCCACGATCTTCGGGTCGAACTGGGAGCCCTTGCCGTGTAAGAGTTGCGCGCAGGCCTCGTCCGGGGTCAGCGCGGTCTGGTAGGGCCGGTCGGCCAGCATCGCCGACCAGGAATCGCAGACCGCGACGATCCTGGCCTCCAACCGGATCTGCCCGTCGAGGAGACCGAGCGGATAGCCTCGGCCGTCGATGCGCTCGTGGTGTTGGCGAATGATCTCCGCGACATCGGCCAGGCCGGGGACCAACCGGGCCAGTTGGGCGCCGAAGTCGGAGTGCTGTTCGACGAGTTGCCGTTCGGCCTTCGACAGCGCGCCCGCCTTGCGCCAGACGTTCTGCGGGACGAACACCTTGCCCATGTCGTGCAGCCGGCCGGCGAGTTCGACCCGGCGAACCACGGCCTCGTTCTGCCCCAGCGCCGAGGCGACCAGCGCGGACCAGCGGCCGACCGCCCGGCCGTGTTCGCAGCCCGACAGCCAGCTGTCCACCTCGTCGGCGGCGCGTTGCAGGTAGGACAGCAGGGCATCGGCCGAACCCGAGGAGCGGTCGATCGCGGCAACCACGATGTTCTCGGTGAGGATGTCCCCCACCACGACCCGGTCCCGGCCCTGGAACTTCGCCGCGTACAGCGCCCGGTCGGCGATGGCGATCAGCTCGGCCGGGGTGCTGCCGTGGCGCGGGTAGCCCGCGCTGCCGACCGACACCGTGACATCGATGAGCTCGTCCGGGGACACCGGGATCGGCGTCGCCGAGACCTGCATCCGCAGCCGTTCGCCGATGACCGCCAACTCCTGGGAACTCGCGCCCGGCACCACCAGTGCGAACTCCTCACCGCCGTAGCGGGCCAGGAAGTCGGCGTGGCGCACCGACTCGCTCAGCCGCCGCGCCACCTCGATCAGCACCCGGTCACCGGCCGGGTGGCCGTGTTTGTCGTTGATCGACTTAAAGTAGTCGACATCCACGATCAGCACGGCGAGGTTCGCGTTGGCGCGCCGGGCCTTGGCGATCTCCAGCGGCAGTTGGGCGCTGAAGTACCGGCGGGTGCGCAGGCCGGTGAGTACGTCGGTGATGGCCAGCCGGCGCTGCTCGGCGA
>CAJCJE010000562.1 GCA_903970565.1 Candidatus Melainabacteria bacterium
CCCGGCGACACCGTCGCCGTCATCGGTTGCGGAGCGGTCGGACTCAATGCCGTCCTCGGGTCGGTCGTGGCCGGCGCAGCACGGCTGATCGCGGTTGATCCCCTGGCACAACGACGCGACACCGCGATGTCGCTCGGTGCCACCGAGACCATGTCCCCGGCCGAGTTCACCGAACAGGCCGGGGATCTCGACGTCGTCATCGACGCGGTCGGCCAGCCGGCCACCGTGCTCGACGCCTGGCGGGCCGTTCGGCGTGGCGGCACCGTCACGGTCGTCGGCGCCGGTCGGCCGGGGGAGACCGTGCCGATCCCCGCCTACGAACTGTTCCACGACGACAAACGACTCACCGGAAGCTTCCACGGTGGCATCAGTATGCGGCGGGATGTCGATCTGCTGGTCGGACTGTGGCGCACCGGCCGGCTGCCGATCGAGAAGCTGATCTCGGGCACCGTCGACCTCGCATCGATCAACGAGGTGGTGGCCGCTCAGCAGGACGGCAGCGTGGTCCGCACCGTGCTGACGATGGACTGAGGAGGTCAGTGGTCGACGAGCAGATTCGCGCGAAGCGCATCGAGTTCCGGCGGGCGCAAACCACCCGCCCGCTCCAGGTAGCCGGCGACCGAGCCGAACTCGGCCACCAGCGCGTCCAGTGCCGCTGCCATCACAGCGGCCGGCGCGTCGAACAGGACGGCGATCGCAGCAGGGTCCACATCGGACTCGACGAACAGGTGCGCGTAGGCGGCGACCCGGTTGGGTCGCAGTACACCGGTCAGCGCGTACTCGGCGACCACGATCTCACGTGCCGTCCCCAACGCTTCGAGCAGCAGCGCCACCAACAAACCGGTCCGGTCCTTCCCGGCGGCGCAGTGCACCAGGACCGGCAGCCGGTCGCGCTGGAGGAGCACCCGCAACGCCGCGGCGAACTCGGCCGGGCGCCTGCGCAGCGTCAGGCCGTAGTAGGCGGCCATGTCCGCGACGGTGAAGCTGGTGAGCCGGCCCTCGCGGATCTGGCGGACGTAGTCGGTGTCTCCTGCACCGCCTTCCTCGATCGGGATCGAGACGTACTCGGCTCCGGTCGCCACCGGCCAGGCCGAAGGCGCCCGATCCTGCTCCCTGGCCGAACGCAGATCCAGTACGGTCGCGACCTTGAGTGCCGCGTATGCCTCGGCGTTCGCCTCGTCCCAGATCGAGCAGACGGTCGACGCGCCCGGCGCCACCAGCGCCTCGGCGCGATACAGGCGGCCGGCCGCGATCACCCGACCGTCGAGGGTCGGGGTACCGCCCAGATCACGCAGATTGGCCGTGCCGGCGAGCGCAAGGTGGGTGGACTCAGGCTGCCATACCTTGACCGGTCCAGGATTCGAGTTCATCAACATCCCCATCCGCCGCCAGCGCGACTCTTCGTGTTTGGCAAGCAAGGTTGATTGCACAATAGGCCAGACCATTGTAACTTCAGAATGAAAACTCTCGGGGTACCGGACAACGACGAGCGCCCTTCGCGACTCGCCTTGTCCGGTTCGGCCGGCGCGGCGGCTTCCGGCCGCTGCCCGGAGTCTGACGATTCCCAGGACGGCATCAATGGAGATTCCCACCGTCAGCGACCATTTCTCCGCGCGCGAGGTCGAGGAGTTCTACTCCTCCGGCTGCTGGGGCAACGAAACCCTCGGGCAGCTCCTCGCCGGTCAGGCAGCCGAACGTGGACCCAAGACCTTCATCACCGACGGCACGCTGAGCATGACCTACCAGGACGTCTATCAGTCATCCCTGCGGCTGGCCGTCGGCCTGCGCCGGCGCGGCATCGGGCGGCACGACCGGGTCGCCGTACAACTGCCCAACTGGGCCGAATTCGCGGTCGTCACCGCGGCGCTGGCACGCCTCGGCGCGGTGATGGTGCCGATCATGCCCATCTATCGCCGGGAAGAGGTGGGGCACGTCCTGGACGACGCACAGGTGTGTGCGGTGGTCACCGCGTCGGTGTACAAGAGCTTCGACTATCTGGCCATGTACCGGGATCTACAGGTACGGCGGCCCACTCTGCACACCGTCGTGGTCGTTCGCGGTGCCGACGCGCCGGCCGACCCCTCCGCCACCGCGCCGGCCCGCGTCATCACGCTGGCCGAGGCGACCGCCGACATCGAGCCCTCCTCGGCCGAGATCCAGCTCGGCGACCCGGTCGGACCGGACGATCCGTTCGTCATCGTCTACACCTCCGGAACGACCGCCCGCCCCAAGGGCTGCGTGCACACCTTCAACACCTATCTCAGTGGTGCCAGGGCGCTCGGCAAGGCCTTCGCTTACACCTCCTCCGATGTCCAGTTCGGACCGTCGCCGGTCACTCACACCACCGGACTGGTGACCAGCATCCTGCTCCCACTGCTGCACGGCGGGGCGACCCACGTGATGCCGGACTGGGAGCCGCGGCGCGGCCTTGACGAGATCGCCAGGTACCACTGCTCGGTCTGTGTCTCGGCCACCACTTTTCTCCAGATGCTCCTCGATGCCTACGATCCGGATCGCGACGAAGCGTCCAGCCTGCGGGTGTGGGTGTCCGCGGGGGCACCGATCCCGGCCGCGATCGTCGAACGCGCCCGACTGCTGCTGCCGGCGGCGAAGATCCTCAGTCTCTATGGTCGCAGCGAGAATCTCGCCACCACCACCTGCACCGTCGAGGACGATCCACGGCGAGCGCTCACCTCCGACGGTGCCGCGCTCCCGTTCAGCACGGTGAAGAT
>CAJCJE010000563.1 GCA_903970565.1 Candidatus Melainabacteria bacterium
TGGCAGTGCTCGACCGCCGGCATGACCGACGGGGTGTACCGGCCACCGGTGTGGATCCCCGATGGCCAGCAGCCGGGCGCCGCGCAACTGCCCTCTCCCGCCGAGTTGGCACAAATGGCCTACAAGCAGTTGCGGCTGCCCACGCCCTCGATCGCGGCGAACCCGGCGGGCGAGCAACTGGTGAACCTCCCGACCTGGATGTGGCTGTCCAACGGCTGGGGACCGGTATCGGCGACCGCCGCCGTACCCGGCGTGTCGGTGACCGCGACCGCGACACCGACTTCGGTGGTGTGGTCGATGGGTGACGGCAGCACCGTCACCTGCACCGGCGCGGGTACCCCGTTCAGCCCTGGAACCGCGCCGACAGCGTCTTCTCCGGACTGTGGTCATACCTACCGGGCGTCTTCGGCAAGCCAAGTGGGACAAGCGTTCTCGGTGTCCGCGACGGTGCACTGGACCGTTGCGTGGGCGGGTGCGGGCCAGGGCGGGGTGTTCCCGGACTTGACCACGACCGGCAACGCGGCCTTCCGGGTCGCCGAATCCCAAGCTCTCAACACCGGCGGCTGACCCTCTCCGGGCAGGCCGACCTTCGACACAACAACACACACCAGCACCACATCCTTCCGCTCGCTGATCACCACGTGGCGACGCGGCGTACCAGACCCATGCCTGGAGGTACCGGCGTGAACACCAACACCACTCTCCCGGACACGAACCGGCCACTCGGATCGACCGGCGGCCCGTGGGTCTCCGACGGCAAGAAACCACCCGCCACACGGCTGCGCAGCGGCCGACGGCGCAGCGTCCCGCACCTACTGCTGGGCGCCCTGCTCGTGCTGGTGTGCGCTGGAGTGTTCCTCTTGGTCTCGCTGAACTCCGACCAGCGGCAGCCGGTGCTGGCGTTGGCGCAGAACGTATCCGTCGGGCAGGTACTGACAGCGCAGGATCTCAAGCAGGTCAATGTCGCCGCCGACCCCGGTGTGTCCGTTATGGACGCCAGCCAGGCGGCCAGCGTGGTCGGCAAGACGATGTCCACTAGCCTATCCGCCGGTGCGTTGCTGACGCCGGACGCGGTGGGCGGCAGTGGTTTCCCGACGGCGGGGCAGGCCCTGGCCGCGTTGTCGTTGAAGTCCGGACAGTTCCCGCCCGAGGTCGCGCCCGGCTCGCACGTGTCGGTGGTGTTCGTGCCCAGCCAGGCAGGTGCCGCAGTAGAAAGCCCGCCGAGCCCGGACCAGTCGACGGTGTGGCCGGCGGTGGTCACCAGCGTGACCTCGCTACCCGACCAGCAGATCACGGTGATCTCGGTGCAACTGGGTGAGGCCGCCGCCCGACAGATCGCGGCCGTGCCGGCGGGGCAGTTGTCCGTGGTGCTGGTCTCGGGAGGTGGTCAGTGATGTTGGTCGCGGTGTTGTCGGTGAAGGGCTCGCCGGGGGTGACCACGTTCTCCGTCGCGTTGGCCGCGCGGTGGCCGGCGCCAGCTCGGCCCGTGCTGGTCGAGGCCGATCCCTCCGGCGGAGACCTGGCCACGCGGTTCTCGTTGGAATCCACGCCGGGCCTGCTGAGCCTGGCAGCGGCGGCTCGGCGCAGCGCGGATCCGGCGATGGTGTGGCAGCACGCCCAGGGCCTGCCCGGCGGCCTGGCGGTGGTGGCCGCGCCCCCGGACGCCGACCGCGCCCGAGGCGCGTTGTCCGCGCTGACCCCCGACCCCGCCGCCGGGGCAGGAATCCTGCGAGCGGCGGCGAATCAGGCGAACACGGTGATGATCGTGGACTGCGGCCGGGCGGATGCCGGGTCACCGGCGCTGCCGATCGTGCGCGCGGCGGACGCCATGGTGCTGCTCACCGGCGCGCACGCGGATGACCTCGCGCACCTGCCGCGCCGTTTGCCGGCGATCGGCCGGTGGTCGGCGCATCCGGTGCTGCTGCTGGTCGGCGAGGGCTACTCCCCGGCCGAGGTCGCCCGCGAGCTGGGCGTGCCCCCGCTGGGCCGGGTGCCCGATGACCCGCGCGGTGCGGCCGTGCTGTGCGGGCGGCCCAGCACGGTGCGGTGGGGTCGCAGCGGACCTGCGCACTCGCCGTTGGGGCAGCTCGCGCACAAGGTCGCGACGGTGCTGGTGGCACACCAGGCCCCGCCACCCGAACTCCCGCGCCCAGCAGCAATTCCGAATCGGCCGGTGCCGGTCCTGCGGGCCGTGCCCGGTGTGCCGGGCGACCCGGTGTCGGTCAACGGCGTGCGGTCCGCGCCGCTTCCAGCGGGCCACCCGACGTTCACCGGCACCAACCCGAGGCCAGGAGCGGCGTCATGACCTACCCACCCAACGGCTATCCACCTCCGGTCCCGCTGCGCCCTCACCAGCAGGCTCGCCCGCACGGAGGCTGGCCACACAACCAGCCAGCCCGGCCAGCAGCACAGCCGGGCTACTTCGGCTCGCCGACGCCCGAGAGGTTCGGTGGACCGGAACCGGTCGACCTGTCGGCGGCCGTCGAGGGGCTACGCCAGCACCTACGCGACACCCTGGGCACTGAGCTACCGCAGCGGGTCGAGGACCAGCAGCGACGCTCTGGCTCCACCGTCAGCCGGGAGGCCCGGCGGGAACTGGCGCAGGTGATCCTGGACGACGCGGTCGCCGTGCACACCGAACGCGAACTCAACGCCGACCGGCCGCTGGTCGGCCGCGCTGTCGAGCAGCGGGTGATCAGCGAGGTCATTAACGAGCTGTTCGGCATGGCCGGTCTGCAGCCTCTGCTGGATGACCAGCGGGTGGAGACGATCAACGCCAACCGGTTCGACCGCGTCTTCGTCCAGTACAACGACGGTCACCGCGCCCAGGTCGCCCCGATCGCTTCGTCGAACGAGGAGCTGACCGATCTGGTGAGGATGCTCGCTGCCCGTGCATCCAGCCAGGAGCGGCGGTTCGACCAGGGCTCGCCCGCGGTCAACCTCCAGCTTCCTGGCGGGGAACGGTTGTTCGCTGTGATGGGGCTGACCGCGGGCGGGGTGACCTCGCTGTCGATCCGCCGGCACGGCTACCTCACCGTCACCCTCCCCGAACTCCGGGCTCGCGGCACGATCGACGCCGGCCTGCAGGAATTCCTGCGCGCGCTGGTGCGGGCGAAGAAGAACGTCTTGATCACCGGCGGCACTGGCGCGGGCAAAACCACGATGCTGCGGGCGTTGGCGGCGGAGATGGACCCGATGGAGCGCATCGTGACCATTGAGGACGCCTTCGAGCTCGGCCTGGAACTCGACCCGGACATCCATGCCGACGTCACTGCCTTCCAAGCCCGCGAGGCCAACATCGAAGGCGAAGGCGCGATCTCGCAGTCCGAACTGGTCCGCTGGGGCCTGCGTATGAGCCCGGACCGGGTGATCGTCGGCGAGATCCGCGGTCCCGAGGTCATCCCGATGTGCAACGCCATGAGCCAGGGCAACGACGGCTCGATGGCCACCCTGCACGCCTCCAGCTCCCGCATCGCCTTCACCCGCCTGGCCTCCTACGCCGCGCAAGGCGTCGAGCGGCTTCCGTTGGAGGCCACCAATCTGCTGGTCGCCTCGGCGGTGCACTTCGTCGTGCATCTCGCGCGTGGCACTGACCGCACCACCAGGGTGGTGTCCTCGATCCGCGAGGTCGTCGGCGCCGATGGCCCCCAGGTCGTCTCCAACGAGATCTACCGTCCCGGTCCTGATCGGCGCGCCCGGCCGGTGGCCGGGTCGATGCGCACCGACAACCTCGACGACCTCGTCGACGCCGGTTTCGACCCCGTCGTGCTGGAACAGTCCGAAGGCTGGTGGGCATCATGACCGTCACTCTGGGCACTGCCCTGGCCGCGCTACTCGGCCTGGGCGTCGGCGTGGGTCTGCTCCTGCTGATCATCGGCTGGCGAGGCGTCGATCCCGCTCGACCGCGCCGCGTCCAGCTCCGTCGCCGGCCAGGCACGCCCGGCGATCAGCGCCAGG
>CAJCJE010000564.1 GCA_903970565.1 Candidatus Melainabacteria bacterium
TCGGACCCCGGCCGGGCCGGCCGTAGTTGGGCAGGAACGGCTCCATGTGCATCGAGGTGCCGATGCCGTGCCCGCCGTAGTCCGGCACGATGCCGTAGGCCGCGCCGTCGGCTTCGGCGATCTCGTGCACCCTGGACTCGATGGCGAAGGAGATGTCGGTGAGCTTGATGCCCGGCCGCATCACCGCGATGCCGGCCAACATGCACTGCCGGGTCGCCTCGGACAGCGCGAGGTCCGCCGCGCCCACCGTGCCGACCGGCAGGGTGACCGCGGAGTCGCCGTGCCAGCCGTCCAGGATCGCGCCGCAGTCCACCGAGATCAGGTCGCCGTCGGCCAGGACCTGGGTCTTGGCCGGGATGCCGTGCACGACCTGCTCGTTGACCGAGGCGCAGATGCTCGCCGGGAAGCCGTGGTAACCCTTGAACGAGGGCACCGCGCCGGCGTCGGTGATGGTCTGCTCCGCCAGCTCGTCCAGTTCGGCGGTGCTCACCCCGGCCCGGACGTGCTCGGCGATCAGGGCCAGCGCCCTGGCGACGACGATGCCGGCGGCGCGCATCGCCTGCAACTCACCGGCACTCTTGATCTCGATCACGCGACCGCGCTTCAGCATGGGTTCCCGACCTGTTGCCCGACGACCATCAGTCCAGACCGCCAAGAGCCTCGATGGCGCGCGCGGTGATCTCGTCCACGTCGCCCTCGGCCTCCACGGTCACCACGATGTCGTGGTAGTACTCCAGCAGCGGAGCGGTCTCCGACCGGTAGATCTCCTGGCGGTGCCGGATGACGTCCTCGGTGTCGTCAGAGCGGCCCCTGGCCAGCAACCGCCTGACCACGACCTCCTCGTCAACCCGGAACTCCAGCACCGCTTCGAGCGTGTGCCCCGCCTCACCCAGAAACTTGCCGAGCACCTCGGCCTGGGGGATGTTGCGCGGAAAACCGTCGAGCAGGAAACCCTTGGCCGCGTCCGGCTCGACGAGCCGCTCGCGGACCATCTCGTTGGTCACCTCATCGGGGACCAGCTTGCCGGAGTCGATGTAGCGCTGGACTTCCACGCCCAACTCCGTGCGCTGGCTGATGTGGGCCCGGAACAGGTCGCCGGTGGAAATGTGTGGCACACCCAGTTTGCGACTGAGGACATCCGCCTGGGTACCTTTGCCCGCGCCTGGCGGGCCGACAAGGACGAGTCTCACTACCGCAGGAACCCTT
This sequence comes from Candidatus Melainabacteria bacterium, assembly GCA_903970565.1. Taxonomy (GTDB): domain Bacteria; phylum Actinomycetota; class Actinomycetes; order Mycobacteriales; family Pseudonocardiaceae; genus CAJCJE01. The sequence continues at coordinate 1,207 of CAJCJE010000564.1, forward strand.
CGTAGTTGCGCTGCATGAGCTGGCTCTCGATCTGCTTCACGGTGTCCAGGCCCACCCCGACCATGATCAGCACCGAGGTGCCGCCGAAGGGGAAGTTCTGGTTGTTTCCCTGACCGGTGAGGCCGAGGAAGAAGTTCGGGAGCACAGCCACGATGCCCAGGTACAGCGAGCCGGGGAGGGTGATGCGGTTGAGCACGAAACTCAGGTATTCGGAAGTGGGCCGACCGGGGCGAATACCGGGAATGAAGCCACCGAACTTCTTCATCTCGTCGGCACGCTCGTCAACGTTGAACGTGATGGTGATGTAGAAGTAGGTGAAGAAGATGATCAGCAGGAAGTAGACCGAGATGTACACCCAGTTCGACTGGTTCTCCAGGTAGGTGGAGACGAACTGCTGCCAGCCGGAGGAGGAGGTGCCGACCAGGTTGGCGATCAGGTTCGGCAGGTACAGCAGCGAGGACGCGAAGATCACCGGGATGACACCGGCCTGGTTGACCTTCAACGGCAGGTAGGTCGAGGTGCCGCCGTACATCCGCCGGCCGATCATCCGCTTGGCGTACTGCACCGGGATACGGCGCTGGCCCTGCTCCATGAACACGACGCTGGTGATGATCGCCAGGCCGAACACGCAGATGACGGTGAAGACCAGCGCGTGGCCGTTGGTCAGGATGTTCTGGCCCTCGGAGGGAATCCGGGAGGCGATGTTGGCGAACATCAGGATCGACATACCGTTGCCGACGCCGCGCTCGGTGATCATCTCGCCGAGCCACATGATGACGCCGGTACCGGCGGTCATGGTGACCACGATGACGGCGAGGCTGAAGACCGTCTGATCGGGAATGACCGGCGAGGTGCAGTTGCCGAACAGCTGGCCGCGCACGGCCAGCGCGATGATGCCGGTGGACTGAAGGATGGCCAGCGCGATGGTCAGGTACCGGGTGTACTGGGTCAGCTTGTTCTGGCCGGACTGGCCTTCCTTCTTCAGCTGCTCGAACCGGGGAATGACCACGGTGAGCAGCTGGACGATGATGCTCGCGGTGATGTAGGGCATGATGCCCAGCGCGAAGACCGAGAGCTTGAGCAGCGCACCGCCGCTGAAGAGGTTGATCAGTGCGTAGACGTTGTTCGTGTTGGCCTGGGCGTCACAGGCGGCCACCGCCGAGTAGGACACGCCCGGCGCCGGCAACGTAGCGCCGATCCGGTAGACGGCAAGAATCCCCAGCGTGAAGAGGATCTTCTTGCGCAGGTCCGGCGTTGCAAGAGCCGAGCGGAAGGCGCTGAGCACGCGAGACCTCCATCAGCGGCACCGACTCACTGGTGCCGGTGGTCGTCGTGGCCGGTTGGTGACCGGCGGGGACACAGCCTGGTGAACAAGGCAGGCACGCCTCGCGCCTGCGTAGGCGTGAAGCGTGCATCCGACTGTAACAGGCCCGACTGCGGTGGTGGTGAGCCCGTACACATTCCACCTGCAAGAAAATCTTCACGGACCGCCGAGTACGTCGGTCGGCCCAGCCGGCGACAACCACGGCACCGATATCGACCACTTCGAACCAATCGCTCGCAATCCGCTGCGGACCTTTGACTGGCTCAACCACCTGCTGGCCTGCTCGACCTGCAACAGCCACCACAAACGGGACCAATTCCCGATCGACGACGACGGTTGTCCCCTGCTCATCGATCCCACCGCCGAAGATCCGCTCGAGCACCTACTCCTCAATCTTGTAGAGGGCGAGTACGTTGCGCTGAGCAGCAAGGGCGAAGCCACCATAAAGATCTGCCATCTCAACGAACCGAGACTGGAACAGGGACCCGCAAAGGCTCGCCGTTCGTTCACCGCGTGTCTAGAAAAATGGTCACAGGCACATCACTGCGGCGATGTCGATGCAGAGGCCGAATGGGCGGCAACGGTGCGGTTGCAGCCGTGTGCCGATGTGCGACAGGCGATGTTGCGGCAGGTGGACATGCCGGGCGCGGTCGAGGTCTTCGACGAGGACGAGCCGCGGCTGCCGCGGCTGCCGGAGTTGCGCGCGGCGCTGATGACATGACTTGGGCCGGCAGGGAAACCCTGCCGGCCCAAGTTGTCTGGACAGTGATGCTCAGAGCTTGGTGACGCTGCCGCCCGCGGCGGTGATCTTCTCGGTGGCGCTGGCGGAGAAGCCGTTCGCGGTGAGTTCGAGCTTCACGCCCGCGAGGTCACCGTTACCCAGCACCTTGACCAGCCTGTTCTTGCGGGCCAGACCCTTTTCGACCAGGTCGTCGACGCCGATGACGCCGCCGTCCGGGAAGACCCTGGCGATGTCGCCGAGGTTGACGGGCTGGTACTCCACCCGGAAACGGTTGCGGAAGCCCTTGAGCTTCGGCAGCCGCATGTGGATGGGCATCTGGCCACCTTCGAAGCTGGCCGGCACGTTCTTGCGGGCCTTGGTGCCCTTGGTACCGCGACCAGCGGTCTTGCCCTTGGAGCCTTCACCGCGACCGACGCGGATCTTGTCGGTCTTGGCGCCGGGGGCCGGCCGCAGGTGGTGAATCTTGATGGTCATGTCAGATCTCCTCGACCGTCACCAGGTGCCGCACGCAGTGGATCAGGCCGCGGACCTGGGGGCTGTCCTCGCGGACGACCGACTGGCGGATCTTGCGCAGACCGAGGGTGCGCAGCGACGCACGGTGGTTCTGCTTGGTGCCGATGGTGCTGCGAACCTGAGTCACCTTGAGCTGGCTCATGGTCACGCCCCCTGTCCGGCCCTGGCCCGCAACATGCTGGCCGGGGCGACGTCTTCCAACGGAAGGCCACGGCGCGCGGCGACCTCTTCGGGACGCTGCAAGCCCTTGAGCGCGGCCACCGTCGCGTGTACGACGTTGATCGCGTTGTCGCTGCCCAGCGACTTGCTCAGCACGTCGTGGACGCCGGCGCACTCCAGCACGGCACGCACCGGGCCACCGGCGATGACACCGGTACCGGCACTGGCCGGACGGAGCAGCACGACGCCGGCAGCAGCCTCACCCTGGATCGGGTGGGGGATGGTGCCGCCGATGCGCGGGACGCGGAAGAAGCTCTTCTTGGCTTCCTCGACGCCCTTGGCGATGGCCGCGGGAACTTCCTTGGCCTTGCCGTAGCCGACACCGACCATGCCGTCGCCGTCGCCGACGACCACGAGCGCGGTGAAGCTGAACCGACGACCGCCCTTGACGACCTTGGCGACCCGGTTGATCGCCACGACCTTCTCAAGATGCGGGGTCTTCTCCTGGGCCGCTCCGCCGCGGCCGTTGTCGCGACCGCCGCGACGCTCGCGGCGTTCGCCGCGCTCGTTGCCCTGGCCACCGCCCGGACCGCCGCCGTGGCCGCCACCGAACTGCCGTGTACGTCCCGGCATCAGGCGTCCCTCTCGTTCCTGTAGATGTGCAGCATAAGAATCAGAACTCCAGCCCGGCCTCGCGGGCCGCGTCGGCAAGCGCCGCGATCCGACCGTGGTAGTCGTAGCCACCCCGGTCGAAGACGACCTTGGCGATTCCGGCTTCCTTGGCCCGAGCCGCGACCAGAGCGCCGACCTTCGCCGCACGCGCCTTCTTGTCGCCGGACTCCGCGCGAACGTCGGCTTCCAGGCTGGAGGCGGAGGCGATGGTGTGACCGGCCAGGTCGTCCACGATCTGCGCGACGATGTGGCGCGAGGACCGGTTGACGACCAGGCGCGGACGCGCCGGACTGCCGCTGATCTTCTTCCGAAGCCGGAAGTGCCGGCGAGCGCGGGCGATCCGACGAGTCGTCGAGGCGTCCTTGCCCAACCGCTTTTGTTTGGTAGCAGTGGTTTCAGCCATGATCACTTACCCGTCTTTCCGACCTTGCGGCGGATCTTCTCACCCGAGTAGCGCACGCCCTTGCCCTTGTACGGGTCGGGCTTGCGCAGCTTGCGGATGTTCGCGGCAACCTCGCCGACCTGCTGCTTGTCGATGCCGGACACGGAGAACCGGGTCGGCGTCTCGACGGTGAAGGTGATCCCCTCCGGCGCGGTAACGGGCACCGAGTGGCTGTAGCCGAGGGCGAACTCGAGGTCCCGGCCCTTGGCGACCACGCGGTAACCGACGCCGTAGATCTCCATCTTCTTCTCGTAGCCCTGGGTGACACCGACGATCATGTTGCTCACCAGGGTCCGGGAGAGCCCGTGCAACGAGCGGCTCTTGCGCTCGTCGTCGGGGCGACGCACGGCCAGTGTGCCGTCCTCATCCCGCTCGATGGTGATCGGCTCGGCGAGGGTGTGCGACAGGACCCCCTTGGGGCCCTTGACGTTCACCACGGGGCCTTCGATGTTGACGTCAACCCCGGAGGGGACGCTGATCGGCAGCTTTCCAATACGCGACATAGCTAGTCCTCCTCCTTTCTCACCAGACGTAGGCGAGGACTTCCCCGCCCACACCCTGCTTGCCGGCCTGTCGATCGGTCAGCAGACCGGTCGACGTGGAGATGATCGCGACGCCGAGTCCACCGAGCACCTTGGGCAGGTTGGTCGACTTCGCGTAGACCCGCAGGCCGGGCTTGGACACCCGGCGCAGACCCGCGATGCTGCGTTCCCGGTTCGGGCCGTACTTGAGCTCGACGACCAGGTGCTTGCCCTTCTCGCCCTGCTCCGCGCGGAAACCGGAGATGTAGCCCTCACGCTTGAGGATCTCGGCGATGTGCACCTTCAACTTCGAGTGCGGCATCACCACCTCGTCGTGATAGGCGGAATTGCCATTGCGCAGACGTGTCAACATGTCTGCGATCGGGTCGGTCATCGTCATGGTGACCTTTTCAACCTTTCTCGCCGCGGTTCCCCCCGGTCCGGATGTCCGGCTGGCACAGGGGCCTTCGGCGAAGTGGAAGTTCTGTTTCGGACAAGCTCAGCGGTGAAACGGTGACGCGGTGCTGGTTCTCGGAACTCAGCTCACCAGCTGGACTTGCTCACTCCTGGCAGCTCGCCCCGGTGTGCCATCTCGCGAAGGCAGATCCGGCACAGGCCGAACTTGCGGAACACAGCGTGCGGACGGCCACAGCGCTGGCAGCGGGTGTAGCCGCGCACCTTGAACTTGGGCTTCGCCGCCGCCTTGATGACCAGCGCCTTCTTCGCCATTCTCAGTTCTCCTTGAACGGGAAGCCGAGCAGCTTGAGCAGCGCACGACCCTCGTCATCAGTGGTTGCGGTGGTGACGACGGTGATGTCCATACCCCGCGGCCGGTCAATCGAGTCCGGGTCGATCTCGTGGAACATCGACTGCTCGTTGAGACCGAAGGTGTAGTTGCCGTTGCCGTCGAACTGCTTGGGCGAGAGGCCGCGGAAGTCGCGGATACGCGGCAGCGCGATGGTCAGCAGCCGGTCCAGGAACTCCCACATCCGGTCGCCGCGCAGGGTGGCCCGAGCACCGATCGGCATACCCTCGCGCAGCTTGAACTGCGCGATGGACTTGCGGGCCTTGCGAACCTCGGGACGCTGGCCGGTGATGGTGGACAGGTCACGAACGGCGCCTTCGATCAGCTTGCCGTCACGGGCGGCGTCACCGACACCCATGTTGACGACAACCTTGACCACACCGGGGATCTGCATCGTGTTGCCGTAGTTGAACTGCTTGCGCAGCTCACCGGCGATGTCCTCGCGGTAGCGGGTCTTCAGGCGGGGGATTTCGGTAGTAGTCGTCATGGCGTCAGATGTCCTTGCCGTTGCGCTTGGAGACGCGCACGCGCTTCCCCTCGTCGTTCTCCCGGTAACCGACGCGGGTCGGCTTGCCATCGGAGTCGACAACCATCACGTTGCTCACGTGGACGGTCGCTTCCTGGGTCACGATGCCACCGGACTGGGCGCCGCGCTGAGTCTGGGTGATCTTGGTGTGCTTCTTGATCCGGTTCACGCCCTCGACCAGGACCCGCTGCGAATCGGGGTAGGCCTGGATGACCTTGCCCTTCGCGCCCTTGTCCTTGCCGGAGATGACGACAACCGTGTCGCCCTTCTTCACCTTCATCACAGCACCTCCGGAGCCAGCGAGATGATCTTCATGAACTTCTTCTCGCGCAGCTCGCGACCGACCGGCCCGAAGATGCGGGTACCGCGCGGCTCGTTGTCGTTCTTGATGAGCACCGCGGCGTTCTCGTCGAACCGGATGTAGGAGCCGTCCGGACGACGCCGCTCCTTCACCGTGCGGACGATGACGGCCTTGACCACATCGCCCTTCTTGACACCCGCGCCGGGGATGGCGGCCTTCACCGTCGCGACGATGATGTCGCCGATCCCCGCGTAACGCCGCGACGAGCCGCCGAGCACGCGGATGCAAAGGATTTCCTTCGCACCCGTGTTGTCGGCGACACGCAGCCGCGACTCCTGCTGAATCACGTCAACTCCTGACCCTTACGGCCTGCCAGATTTCCGACCTGGACAAGCTCGGTCTGTAGCAACTTCTCTCGGGCAGTTACAGGTACTACTTGTACTACTTGGCCTTCTCGAGGATCTCCACCAGCCGCCAGCGCTTGGTCGCCGACAGCGGACGGGTCTCCATGATCTGCACCCGGTCGCCGACACCGGCGGTGTTGGCCTCGTCGTGCGCCTTCACCTTGGTGGTCGAACGCATGACCTTGCCGTAGAGCGGGTGCTTCTTGCGGTCCTCGAGCGCGACCACGATCGTCTTGTCCATCTTGTCCGAGACGACATAGCCCTCGCGCACCTTGCGGAAGTTGCGGGCCTTGGTCGTCGCCTCAGCGGTCTCAGTCACTTCGGTCTCAGTTACTTCGCTCATGCCGCGCCCTCACCACTGGCTTCGTCCGGGGAGACCGAGAGACCCAGCTCACGCTCCCGCATCACGGTGTAGATCCGTGCGATGTCGTGCCGCACGACACGCAGCCGGCGGTTGTTCTCCAGCTGGCCGGTGGCCATCTGGAAGCGGAGGTTGAACAGCTCCTCCTTGGCCTCGCGCAGACGCAGCACCAGCTCGTCATCCTGCAACTGGCGCAGGTCCGCCGCAGCGGAAGTAGCACTCCCTGCCATCAGAAGTCACCACCCTCTCGCGTCACGATGCGGCACTTCATCGGCAGCTTGTGGATCGCGCGGCGCAGTGCCTCACGAGCCACGGTCTCGTTCGGGAAGGTCATTTCGAACAACACGCGACCCGGCTTGACGTTCGCGATCCACCACTCCGGCGAACCCTTACCGGAACCCATCCGGGTTTCGGCCGGCTTCTTGGTGAGCGGGCGGTCCGGGAAGACGTTGATCCAGACCTTGCCGCCACGACGGATGTGCCGGTTGATCGCGATACGAGCCGACTCGATCTGCCGGTTGGTCACGTAGGCCGGCTCCAGTGCCTGGATGCCGTACTCGCCGAAGGTGACCCTGGTACCGCCGGTGGCAGCACCCGACCGGCTCGGGTGGTGCTGCTTGCGGTGCTTGACCTTGCGTGGGATCAGCACTTCTCAGCCCTCCCCGTTTTCCTGTGTGGTCGGGGTGGCCTCGGGGTTGCTCTCGGGAGCAGACGGCGCACCGGCGGCCTCGGCAGCCGCAGCGCGGCCGGCCTCGGTGCTGGTCGGCGTGGTACCCGAGGCACCGGAACGACGGGGCCGGCTCGGCCGGTCTCCGCCGCGCTCGGGACGACCCGGACGAGACTGGCCGCCGCGGCCCTCGGCCGCCGCGTCCC
>CAJCJE010000565.1 GCA_903970565.1 Candidatus Melainabacteria bacterium
GAGAAGGGCTCCGAGCGCCTTGGCGAGATGCGGGCCAGGAAGATGGGTGGCGGCGGCCACCACACCATCTTCCCGACCTTCTCGTTCCTCAGCTTCAACCGCACCATGCGCGTCTGGCAGCCCCGAGGTCCCGAGCAGATCGAGACGTGGTCGTGGATCAGCGTGCCCAGCCAGGCCACGCAGGAGGTGAAGGAGGCGATCCGGCGCCTGTCGATCCGGTGCTTCACCCCCGCCGGCCTGCTGGAGCAGGACGACGGCGAGAACTGGAACGAGATCCAGAAGGTGCTGAAGGGCTGGATGGCCCGCCAGCGACCCTTCAACACCCAGATGGGCCTTGGCCACGCGAAGATCGACGCGGACGGCCTGCCCGGCCGGACGAGCAACGGCTTCGCCGAGGAGGGCGCGCGGCACTTCTACCAGCGCTGGGTCGACCTGCTACAGGCGAAGACGTGGGCCCATCTCGACGAGCTGACCCGCGCGGATCTCCACCTCCCCGCCCAGAAGGGCGCAGCGGCGTGGCGCTGACCGAGGAAGGGATCATCAAGGTCGACGGGCTGCTGAGCCGCTGGGTGCGCCTGCCCAGCGGTGTCAGGGCCCACTACGTGACGGCGGGTGAGGACGGTCCGGCGGTCGTGCTGCTGCACGGCGGCATCAACGGGTCGTCGGGCACGGCCGGGTATCGGTTCATGGCCCCGATGCTCGCCGCGCACGGGTTCCGGGTCTACTGCCCGGACATGCCGGCCTACGGCCTGACCCACGACCCCGACGGCTTCTACCAGCAGGTCATCGCCGGGCACGCCGACTTCATCCACGACTTCACCACGGCGCTGTGTCTGGACCGCTTCCACCTGGCCGGCAACTCGCTGGGCTGCATCAACACCGTGTACTACGTGATCAGCCACCCGGAGCGGGTGATCAGCTACGCGTTGATCTCCGGAGTGATCGGCGATCTCGTCTCGCCGGAGGAGGCCGCGGCCGTCCGTGAACGGGTCGGCCACACGGCGCCCGCCATGTTCCGCTTCGACGGCACACCGGACTCCATGCGGTCGGTGATGACCGAGATGATCCGCAACCCGGACGCGGTCAGCGACGACCTCGTGGAGATGCGCACCCGTGCGGCGAACCTGCACACCGAGGAGCACGCCCGGCACATCGCCCTTGCCTACGGGCAACGGCCCGACACCGACCGCGTGCGGCTGACCACCACGGGCCGCCTGGACACCCTGCCCATTCCGGCGATCTACCTCTACGGCCGGCAGGACGCGGCGCTGCCGGTCGAACTCGGCTACCTACAGGAGGAGCGTCTCCCCAACGTCCAGTTCTTCTTCCCGGACGACTGCGGCCACCAGGGCCAGACCGATCAGCCGGAGATGTTCAACCAGGTCTTCCTGGAGTTCTTCCGGGACGGCCGGGTAAGCCGGGCAACGGCAGACTGGGCGGGCGTCTCGACCAACCGCCCCGAAATCCCCGCCTACGTTGCGAAGGAGTAGGTCCGATGACGCTCACCTACGAGGAGTCTGTCCGGTGGACCGAATACGACGGCACGCGATTGCACTCCAACGAGTCCGGTAGCGGACCCGCCCTGATCTGCCTGCACGGCGGTGGTCCCGGCGCGAACGCCTGGGACAACTCGCAGTACATTGTGGACGGTCTCGCGCGGAACTTCGAGACGATCCTCCTGGACCTGCCGGGATATGGACGCTCGGACGAGCTGCCGTCGATCGAGGGGGAGAGCGACGACCGCTACTACGCCCGGTCGCTCATTGCCTTCCTCGACGCACGCGGCATCGGCTCCGCGCATTTCTTCGGGACGTCCATGAGCACCAACGGCGTGCTCCGGCTGGCCATCGACCATCCGGAGCGGGTGGGCGGGCTCGTGCTCAAGGCTCCCGCGAGTATGCCGAGCTGGTTCACCCCGTTCCCGACCCCAGGCCTCGCCGCGCTGTTCCAATTCATGAAGGAGCAGACGCGCGACAACATGGAAGCCCTGATGCGGGCGTTCGTGCCACGCGAGGAGTTCTTCCGGCAGGAGATGGTCGACGTTCGGCTTGCGGCTGCCGCACGCCGGCCGTCGGCGCGGCGCTCCGGCACTCCGGTCAACCTCCTCGGCGAACTCACCGCGATCCGGGCGCCCGCGCTGCTGCTGGCAGGGCGGGACGACCGGATGGTGCCGTTCGAGGGTGTGGTGCATCTGCTCGGTGCGCTGCACGATACCCGGATGCACGTCTGGGGTGGCGGGACGGGGCACTTCCCCGAGTGGGAGCACCCGGACGAGTTCGTCGAGCTGGTCACCGACTTCCTCCGCTCGGCGTGATCGCGTCGCGCACCCCGCGGTTGGTCACCGCGGGGTGCGCGAGGACAGGTCGACGAAGATCTCGTCGCCGTCCACGAGCACCGGGTAGGTGCGCAGGCCGCCGGATGCGGGCGGACCGGACGACTCGCCCGTTCGCAGGTCGAACTTCGCCCAGTGCAGCGCGCACTCGACAATGCATCCGTCGAGGTAGCTCTCGGCCAGCGAGTACTTCTCGTGGGTGCAGGTGTCGTCGGTCGCGTAGAACTCACCGTCGACGTTCCACAGCGCCACCGGCGGATCGACGTCCAGCACCGTCGCCTCGCCGGGGGCGATCGTGGTCGTGGTGCAGACGCGCGTCCAACTCCGCACTTCCTGGGTCGTCATGGTGTCGTCTCTCCGTTCGTCGGACTTCACTTCGTCGGAATCCGCTGCCTCGTCGGACTTCACCGGACTTCACTGCGGCCGGTGTCCGGGTCCATCGCCATGTACCGGCGGAAGAGCGGCAGCTGGTCCCGCAGCACGGCACGGTGCAGCGGGTGGTCGCCGAACTCCTCCCGCATCGATGTCAGGCTGTCGAACACGATCGTCATGCCGTGGGTCCAGCCGTCGACGACCTCCATCGCGTTCGGACCGACGGCGATCTCCCTGACCGCGGGAATGGCTTTCAATCCGTTCAGGTGGTCGATGGCGTCGTCGATCTCCTCGGGGGAGACGTCGTCGCGGAACTGGAACAGCACGGTGTGGTAGAACACGTCGGTTCCTCCTGTCAGGTCGTCGGGTGCGGCCGGAAGCGTCGGACCCCGACGCCGGCATCGCACCGGTGGATCGAGCCCGTGACGGTGCGGTTGTTCTGCCGCGAGGCCAGCAGCACGTAGTGGCCGGTGTAGTCGCGCGGCGTCGGCGCGACCTCAAGGGCGTTGAAGCCGCGCATCGTGTCCTCCCGAAGCACCGAGGACAGGGGTCTGGTGGCGAGCCCGAGCGCGTCCGGCCCCCGCAGGTCGGTGAGCATGCCGCCCGGCGCCACCCCGTTGACCCGGATCGCGGGAGCCAGCTCGTAGGCCAACTGTTCGACCAGCCCGACCACCGCGTGCTTGGAGGAGGTGTACAGCGGACCGCCGCCGCCCGGCTGGAAGGCCGCGTTCGACAACGTGAAGATCATCGAGCCCTCGGACTCCCGCAGGGCGGGCAGCGCGGCCCTGGCGCCGAGCAGGTATGCCTTGACGTTGAGGGCGAACAGCTGGTCGAAGGCCGTGGACAGCGTCGCCGAGGACATGTCGGCCAGCGGCGTCCCGAAGTCCCACAGGGCGGCGTTGCCGACGAACGTGTCGAGCCGCCCGAAGGTGGCGACCGTGGCGCGGACGGCCTCCTCGTTCGCCGCGACCGCGGTGGCGTCACCTGCCACGGCGACCACCGCGTCGCCGAACTCCTGCCGGAGGCTGTGCACCTTCGCCGGCGAGACCTCCAGCACGCCCACCCGGGCGCCCTCCTCGACGAAGCGCTCGACGAGGGCCCTGCCCAGTCCCGACCCCCCGCCCGTCACCAGCGCGACCTGGTCCTGGAGCCACCTCACGACAGCACCTCGCGACAGCACCTCACGACCGCACCCTCAGAACAGGACGGAGAGATTGGGCGAGAGGACCACGCTCTGATCCAGCAGGATCGTGCGTCGTACGACCTGCCACTGCCGCACGCCGACCCGGCGCAGGACGTCGCCGCGCTCGCCGGCCCAGATGTCCACGTCCTCCTCCAGACGGTTGCGGTAGCACAGGAAGTTGCTGCGCACGGCGTACTCGTCGGGGGTCTCGGTGGCCGCGACCCGCACATTCGTGACGAGGTGCCGGGTGCGGCTGGGCGGGGCCTCCGACCAGTGCATGTTCGACTCCAGCTGGGCGACCCGCCAGCCGAGGGACTGCCGGGTCTCGTTCAGGTGGGACAGCTCGTCGGGACCGCTGTTCTCCTTGTCCCGGTCGCGGGTCAAACGGTTGCGCCGCATGGGCATCCAGTAGCGGATGTCGTCGGCGCACAGGCTCAGCCACTCGCTGAAGCGCCGGTCGTCGAGCAGCTCGACCTCGAAGTAGAGGAACTGTTCGATCTCGGCGCGGACGGCGGAGTCGACGAACAGCGATGCCGGCAGGGCGGCCGGGCCGGTCGTCGGTGTCATGGCGGTCATGCCGCTTCCCCCGTTCCGTCCTCGGTCATCATCCGCAGCCAGCGGCGGTAGAACAGGCGCTGCGGCATCTCGTTCATCCCCGCGTGTCGACCGCCGGTGGCGGGCTCGTGGGTGTCGTTCGTGTCGCCAAGACCCATCCGGTAGTTCAACATGATCTTGTGCGTCTGCGCCCCTCGGCGCTTCAGGTTGCCGGCGATGGCGGCGAAGTTCTCACCGTCGTCCTGCTCGGCGAGACCCTGTGGGCCGAAGTGCTGCTGCGCGACCCACTTCATCCGCTCCTTGACCTCGGGGGGCGCGTCCTTGTCGACGTAGACCCAGGAGTACATCTCCATCTCGTTCGGGCCTCTGGGGTGCCAGACGCGCAGCGCGGTCGGCGTGCCGAGGAAGGAGAGGTTGGGGAACAGCGTGCCGTGCAGGATGGTGCCGCGGTAGGTGTCGGCGGCCTCGTCGCCGAGGCGCTCGCGCACCTCGCGCTCCACGCGGTCCTGCCACCGGTCGACGACGTCGGTGCCGGCGCCGATCGCGTAGTAGCGCTGGTCGCTGCGCGCGTCGTTGAACCCGGCGCCGTGACCCTGCACGGTGCCGAAGTGGTGGAACCCGTTGAAGCCGTGTTCACCCTGGAACGACCGGGTATCCAGCAGTTCGGGCGGCGTGCTGACCGTGAAGTCGGAGACGTGGCTCTGGAATGCGTGGTAGCTGTCGCCCGCGAACTGCTCGGCGGCGATCTTCCAGTTGCCGCTCATCTTCGCCCGCTGCGTCCCGCCGACGAACTCGACACCACCCGGCATGGAGTCCAGGAAGGTGTCCATGTGGATCTTGAACGGTCCGAGGGAGGTCTCAAGGTCGACGATCGACTCGTCGAAGCTGCCGAACCAGAAGCCCTGGTAGTGCTCGAGCCGGTTCACCGGCACGAGCCCCCAGCGTGATCGGTCGAAGTCGGGGCCGTAGGTGTCGTCCGCGGCGGGCATACCGATCAGCCGGCCGGCCGTGTCGTAGGACCATCCGTGATAGGTGCAGGTGAATGCCTTCGAGTTGCCCTCGTCACCGCGGCACACCTTCATCCCGCGGTGACGGCACGCATTCAGGAAAGCGGCCACCGAACCGTCGGACTGGCGCACGATCATCACGGGGTCCGCGCCCATGTACGTCGAGAAGAAGTCACCCGGTCGCGGGATCTGGCTGTCGTGGGCCAGGAACAACCACGACCGGCCGAACACCCGTTCCTGCTCCAACTGCCACACGTCCTCGCTGGAGAAGATGTGCGGGCTGATCAGCCCGTCCTCCCACTGCACGTACGACCGGAGCGTTTCGTTCGAGATCATGACTGCTCCCTTCCTCTGGCGACGGCCCCAGTCTTGTTCGAGGGGCCGCGCAGTCCCAGCGGATGGTGCCGTCAGACGGAACAGGGTCTTCTGGTCAGGGGTCGACGCACACCGAGAGCAGTTCGGCGAGGTAGCGCACCACGTGTTCGGCGTCGGCGTCGTCGAGTGGTGGTCGGTCGGGCTCGATCAGGGCGCCGAGGGAGAACATGCCGACGCCCATCAGGATTCCGGCGATGAGTTTCAGGCGGATCTCGGCATCGGGTCCGGTGACGTTCGATGACCACTGGGATCGGACGCGGCGTTCCAGTTCGGATCGGAACAGTTCGCCGTTGTCGCGGTCGAGGGATCTGAGCAGTGCCACCCCTGAGGTTGTCGCGTCGTCCTGGAAGTAGGTGAGTGCGATACGGGCCCGGGTGATCAGTTGTTCGGTCCGGTCGCCGTCGTTGAAGGGGGGGAAGTTGAGTTCGCTGCCTGCGGCGATTTCTTCGAAGAGGTTCTGTTTCGATCCGAAGTAGTGGACGACCAGGGCGGGGGTGACGCCGACGTCGTCGGCGATGTCTTTCAGGGTGACTTGTGCGAAGCTGTTGCGGACGAATCGTCGGCCGGCCGCGAGCAGGATGTCCTGTCGGGTTTTCTGGGCGTTGCGCCGTCGTTTCTCCCGGGAGCCGTCCGAGGTTGGGCGCTCCTGTGGGCGCTCGACGCGCACCGGGTCAACCATCGGCACAGTCTGCCTCACGTCACCGGTATTGGTCTTGGACCTGGTCTCGGACTCAGTCGGCAAGTATGTGTTCGCGCAGGATGTCGGCGTGTCCGCAGTGGTGGGCTAGCTCGCGCAGGACTTGTAGGTACACCCAGCGCAGCGTGCGCGGCCCGGTCCGGTGGCCGGTCATGACGGCATCCAGCGGCAGGTCGGCGGCCACCGCCCGGGCCGTCGCGCAGGCTTCCCGGTGGGCTGCGGTGACGGAGGCGACGGTGTCGTCGTCGGTGAGCCGGAAGGACTCCTCCGAGCGCTGCACCAGGCCGAGTTCCTGACGGGACGTGCCGCCGACGCATTCCTCGAACCACACCCGCTGCATCCACGTGACGTGCTTGAGCAGGCCGAGCAACGTCGTCGCCGAGGGGACGAGCCGACGGCGGGCCTGCTCCTCGGTGAGGCGGTCGAGGGTGCCCTCGATGGCGCTGCGGTACTCCTCGACGAACGCATCGAGCTGGGTGCGTTCGTCCTCCAGCGGCACATCGAACGAGCCCATCAGAGCCTCCCATCAGGCCGAGGGCCACGGCGGCTCGGGCGAGCGGCGGCCCACGCGACCTCGACGATCCTAGGACTCCGCGCCGGGCCTGCCCGGCGCCAACATGCGGATCGAGTCGATCCCGCTGGTGCGGGGGTCGGCGTGGGGTGTCCTCGGAGCAGGGTCCGTTCGGCCGAGGTCTGCTCGACTGTTCGAGTGAATTTCGCCTGCCGGAACTCGGCCGTGACGGTGCAGTGGCTGGACTGTCGAGCCCTGGATGTCATTGTGGTCTCAGCAGCGCGTGCCAAGTCTGCTGACGATCGCCGAGTCCCTACGTGGTGACTGCGCGCTTCGATGCCGGGATGGGACCGGGTTCATGGTCGGCGAGCGGGGAGGTCGGTCAGGAGAACAGGATCGTCATGAGCTGATGTCGATAGGTGTCGAACCTGGTGATTCGGTGGCACCCGGCTGATACTGCCCGCCTGCTCATGGCCCAGCCGACGATACCTACTTTCGGGGGAACTACCCATGAATCAGCAGCGTGACGGGGCCGAACGCCTCAACGCTGTTCAGTCCTGGCGAGACCTCTGAGGCGCATGGCCGGTAGTCGTAACGCACGCCAGGTCGTCGCAGCGACT
The DNA here is from genome assembly GCA_903970565.1 of Candidatus Melainabacteria bacterium. Classification (GTDB taxonomy): domain Bacteria; phylum Actinomycetota; class Actinomycetes; order Mycobacteriales; family Pseudonocardiaceae; genus CAJCJE01. Next base: position 7,653 of record CAJCJE010000565.1, read on the forward strand.
GTCGGGGTTTCTGCCATAATTCCCTCCCGGACAGGCTGAGGAAGAAAAGCAGGCACGCGATGACCTTCGAGGACACCTACCACAAGCTGATCGCGCTGCTGGACGAGCACCACGCCGACTATCGGGTGATGGAGCACGCACCCGAGGGCAATACCGAAGCGGTGAGTCTGCTGTCCGGCTACGACCAGCGGCAGGCCGCGAAGTGCATTGTCGTGATGGTCAAGCTGAGTAAAAAGGAAACCCGCTATGCGGCCATCGTGCTGCCAGGACCTAAGCGGGTCGATTTCGGGAAGGTGAAGGCCCTGTTCGGCGGTACTTACGCGACCTTCGCACCCCGCGAGATGGCCGAGGAGCTGGCCGGCTGCCCGGTCGGGTCGATTCCGCCGTTCGTCTTCGACGAGCGGATGGAGTTGATCGTCGACCCCGAGGTGCTGCGGCATACCGAGGTGTTCTTCAACGCGGCGCGGCTGGATCGTTCTATCGGCCTGGCGGCGAAGGACTACGAATCCATCGCGAAACCCAGGGTCGAGCTGATTTCTCAGACCTGATTCATCCGATCGGGTGAGGCAGCTGCTCTACTG